>CAKVND010000029.1 GCA_934777245.1 uncultured Candidatus Melainabacteria bacterium
GGAATGTAATTATTAGTCAACTTTTTGTGCCATTCAACATGAAATTTCTCTCCTCTTTTCAACCACGCAGGCTTGTCTTCAATACTTGTTCCGATGTAGCTCGGCATTCCTTTTTCTAATTCTTCCTGAAATTCTAAGAAAAATCGTTCAATAACTTTTGCTCGAGCATTATATGGTTTTGCAAAAACGGAGTGTATATTTAAATTCGCATACACTCCGTTAAATATATCTTCATCAAAATCGCAATCTTGAAAAAACTTAGCTTTGAATCCTTTGCCGTTATCTTGATACACGACTTTTGGAATCATACCTAAATTAATGATTGCATTTCTTAATGCACTTGCAATACATTGTGTACTCTCAGTCATCATGATTTCATATCCGACAAGTGCGGTTGATTTCCAATCCAAGAATCCGACCAATGTTGCTCTTGTAGGTTTTCCTGTAAACGGATTAATAACTTTAAAATTAAGCACATGACCATCAGCCACAAGAATATCACCAACTTCAATTTTTGAAATATCACGTTCGATGTACGGTTCAACCTTGTCGTGATATGCTTTCATTCCCTCTCGGCGAAGAATCCATTCGGCATAATTATTTTTTCTAAAATTTTCAGCATATCTTTTGAAGGTTAAATCACAAGGTAATGCCTCATATCCTCGTTTTCTCAAAATTTCTTTAGTTAGCTTAATCGCTTTTCCGTAATTATACTTGCTCGGATGCAACAAAAGTGTGAGTAAAATATTTTTCATTTCATCATTTAAAATCGAATTGTACTCGCCTTGCTTTGACCATTTATATTTTGGTTGCAGACATTCTGTTGATTCGTGTTGCTCAAATGCTTTAACCCAACGGTGCAGAGTTCCGATTGAAATACTTCCGATAAAATTGTAGGCTTTCGGAAGATACAAGCCGGAGTTGTATAAATCTAAAAATACGGAGTCGGCTTCTTTTTTGGTTGAATACTGTTTTCTTAATTTTTGTAATGCAACAACAATATTTGCTCTAAAATTTGCCGTAATTCTTGTTTTGTCTGAAACGAAATTTGTTGGTTTGTAATTCAAAGGTGCAATTGCGGTTGTTTTGTTTTCTGCATCTCTGAGTTTTTGTTGGATTTCAGGTTCTAAACTTGAAAACAAGATTTCGTATGAAGTTCCACCATTGACTTTGACTTCACGAGAGATGTATTTGCTTTCAATCTTGTTCAATTCCAATCTTATCGAACGAGTTGAGCGTAATCCCTTGGCTTCTGCCACTTTCTTTATATTTATATAACTATCTTTCATCACCGAACACATTAGCTCGGAAGAAAACAAATTGGAACACCACTTCCGACTTTTGTGTCGGTTTTGTATCAATAAAAAAAACGAGGTTATTTCTAACCTCGTTTCATTTTTTGAAAATTCAAAAAAACAACTATTTTACAATTTCTTTAAATTTCTTGCCTGCTGAGAAAGTTGGAACTGTTTTAGCTTCAATTTTGATAGCTTCGCCGGTTTGAGGGTTGCGCCCGTTTCTTGCAGCTCTTTTTCTTGGTTCGAATGTACCAAAACCAACTAAAGTAACTTTTTCGCCTTTTTTAACTGTATCTTGAGTAACATCGATGATAGCTGTTAATACTTCACCAACTGATTTTTGTGTTAATTTTGTTTGTTTTGCGATTTCTGCAACTAACTCTTCTCTGTTCATTTTTCAAATTCCTTTCTTATTTCAACATGATAATTATATATATTTTTACACTTTTTGCAATTATGTAAACTTTATATACTTTTCTGAAACAAAATTCAAAATACCCAAAACGGACAAATTCCAAATAATCAAACTATTTGTCCGACTGGACTGAAAGGTTTAAAACTTAGTGATAGCAGGTAAAAACAATGAACTATTCAAAAAAATACAACTATCCGTCTGACCCTCAAAAGAGTATTTTGACCGTTTTGAAAGACAGATAGTTTGATTATTTCCGACCCCTCAAACGCCCTAAACAAGCTAACTTTACCAAATAATCCAACTATCTGGAAAAATCAAATTACTCACCTATTTACATTTGATTTGAAAAAATAATTTTACTTTCAGTATTCATGTTTCTATTTTAAAATTTTTGCAACTTTTTTGCAACTTTTACCGATTTTTGCACTAAAAAAGGATTCTAGCAACTAGCTAAAACCCTTTAAAATACTTGGTTGCGGGAGCCTACTTTGAGTGTGTATGGAAAAATGAAAGCAAGGTTAGACGGACTTCTTCGGCAGATATTATCCCTGTCTTATGCAAGCAAAAGGTCTTTTCTCGTAATTTCATGGAAAATACATTGGGTTTAACAACAGGGCAAGCCTACTGGTACATCAAACGACTACTTCATACTGGCATAATAAGGAAACTTAAACGGACTGAGTACGTTGGTAACAAAGGGAAACAGCAGGCTTTATATAAATATGTGCAAGCTTCATAAGTCTTTATGCCACAATAGCAAAGCTTTTGACGAAATACTAGGCTCGCTCTCACGAAATAAGCATAATATGGGTGAATAGGTTAAATAAATACTCTATCAGTGTATTTCAACCACTCAATTTCAATCCCAAGCAATTCGCAGGTCGCCATTACATCTGTATATTTCAACTTTACATCAATCTTGTTGTATGTTTCAGGTCTTATCTTTTGTTTGCCAACCTTAAATATTATTTCATATCCTAGTATATCAAGCATGTTTGCAACTTCATAGACTGCATAGGAAGCACGAAGTTGCTTTAGATATTCTGCTTTATGTTTATTCTTGTAATCATTTGAAGATTTATCGTCTGGCATGTCTGGACGTAATACAGGAAGAAATACAGAGAACTTAACACCCTTTTCTAGCATGAGGTTCTCAATATCTTTCTGCAATTTTAATTCAAATCTATTTAATTCTTTGCCGTTCTTAGCCATACCTCAATTATACATCAACATCTATGTAATTACAACAAGTATGATAGAAATATTAAGATGTGTAAATGTTACATCATTATTGTTGTGATTCTATCAAGAGTGTTGTATAATAAAAGAGTAAAGAACAGTTAAACAAAGGAGAATGAAATGGCAAAAGTTATTACTACAAACGTTAATTTAGAAGATAATGCAAAGGTAATCAAATCAATAGACGCAAAAATTGCAGAACTTAAAGAACTTAGGGAAGAAAAGGTTGCAGAAGTTAAGGAAGTAATGGCTAAAGCTGACGTTATGGAGTTAAAAGTTGGTGCGTTCACTTTCACTTTGAAAGAAATCACAAGAAATAATGTAGATACTAAGGCTTTAAAGACAAAGTACGCAGAGCTTTATAAGGCTTTATTAAAGGTTTCAAGCTACATGAAATTTGAGGTTGCGTAGGGATTAAGCCCTACCAACTTCAAAGCAGGTGCTTTGCACAAAGTCTGCATGCCAGTCTATCAAAGAAAACGAACGTATTTAATACAAACATTCATACCATGAAAAGGGCTGTATTTCTTTAAACACATTTATACAAGAATATACACAAATTGACATTTATATTGAAAGCAAGGAATTTATTATGACAACAATAGGATTTATCCGAGTTTCCACTCTAGACCAAGACACTGAAAAGAACAAACTAGATATGCTACAATTTGCCAATTCTTACAAACTGGGAAATGTTGACTTTGTAGAAGAGAAAGTATCTGGAACTAAGGATTATAAGAAACGTAAATTGGGTGTATTGCTTGATAATATGAGTAGCGGTGATGTGTTGATAGTACCAGAATTATCAAGGATTGCAAGGTCAACAATACAGATATTGGAAGTAATTCAAATTACGCAAGATAGAGGAATTACACTGTATTCTCTTAAAGAGAACTTTTGTAACCAAGACAATTCGATAGCTTCAACGGTTACCAAGACTATATTTGCTTTGGTTGCACAAATTGAACGTGAACTAATAAGCCTAAGAACTCGTGAAGCATTGCATGCCAGAAAGGCTTCTGGCATGAGATTAGGACGTCCTAAAGGTAAAGGTAAATCTAAGCTAGATGAGCATATTGGCGAAATTAATCGCCTGCTTGCTCTAGGTGTGCCAAAGACTATAATTGCAAAGCAATATGGTTGTTCAGTTGGAAATCTTTATAACTTCTTGAATAGATTAAGTGAGGTTGGATAATCTATTAGTAAAGTTCTGGATAATAAAAGTGCTTAGCTTCCCTTAAAGAGTTGAAACAAGGAACTTTGCTTCCCTCTCCACCCTCTGGTACTGGCTCAAATCCACCATTCCCATTTGATTGCATAACTTTGTGATGTCCTACATATCCTTTAATTGGGGAATATAACACATACTTATACCCAAAAGCTGGACTGCGTTTGTCATAAATAGCCACTATCTTTTCACTTACATATTTGTTACGTTCAGTATAACTTTCGTAACAAATTGCCTGATTGTTATCTTTGAAGAGCATATCATAACTTTTATTAAGTTCAAAGGCATTAGCTAAGGAAGATATATTGCTTATTACTAAGTAATATGAGCATAGTAATATGGATAACCAAGTCTTTTGCATTAGCCAATTCTCTTCTTTTGTGTTTCCTTAATTATATGACCAATAATGCCTCCCAAGAAACCTACAAAACATGCCATTCCAAACGGCATTGGAATAAATATTACAATGGCAATAGTTATCAACCAAATGTATTTATCAATATTCTTGTTATAATCTTCTTTAGTAATATCGTCATTAATCCATTCTTTGCAATGTTTGCACTTTTTAGCAGTTGCTAGAATTTCTTCACCACAGAACGGGCATATCTTAGTTTCTTGCATAAATTTTCCTTTATTGATAGAGTTTTGCACTTTCCATTTCTGCTTTTGTGAATTGTCGCAATTTATCATAGTTCTTTATAAATTTATCTGCTGGTATGCGTTTATTAGTATATTCGAAATATGTACTACTAACGTCATAACGTCTACCGCGGTCAACTAAATCAACATTCAAAGTTACATTTGCATAGTATTTAGGATTTTCATAATTATCATATATGCTAGCATGTTTGCCATCTTCGGATAAACTTATAATAGCACCATTGCTTAACTTTATTTGATTTCCTTGTTGCTCGATTATATTATTATGATACATTTTAATTATGTCGGAAGCGTTTATTACAGGAATACTATGGTCTTTCTTCCAATACAATTCATCCGTCATTATTTCCCCCCTCTTACTCATTAGAGTGCTGGCGATTTGGTGTATTTTTTCTTTTCCTCTATTTAACTCTCGTAAATCCGCATTTGCCTTAGCATTCTTAATTAGTAATCTTTTAAACATAGCCTCATTGCAGCCATGAATTTTATCTGGTTCACTATATATTGAACATACATATTCTCCATTTTCCCTTATCATGCTGTTGTCACTAACATAGTAATTGGGATATTGTGCAGACATGTTTGATGATAAAGTAACCTTATCATAATATTTATTATTACAAGAGTAGTCTTTGGCATATATTACCAAGTTTCTTGCCCCACTACTTTCTAAAGTGCAACCAGCTAGTAATGAATTTGAAGAATTATAACAATAACCAATAATAAACATAACAACAACTATTGTAATTATCGTACTTTTATTATTAAACTTGTCGAGTAATTCTTGACTGTTTACAGGTATACTACTATTTGTATTGACGTCGGTTTCGACCTTGTTCTCAGAATTACCGTCAATAAAATGTTTGCAATGTTTACATTTTTTGGCAATTGCTAATATTTCTCCGCCACAATATGGACATATCTTGGTTTTATCTGTCATATAATCAACTCCTACCACTGTTTACCAAGCACTTTATATCTATAATAATCATAAGGAGTATACAACCACATTATCAGTAAAAGGTAGCCAAATAATATGGGCATTAAGAGAGTCAGTACACAAATAATAATAGAGTAAACGATACATTTAAGCCACATTCCTTTTACCAAATAATAAAGAACTCCAAATAGCATTGCAAGAGAGCTTGGAATATCACTTAAATATATGACTTTAGCTATTTTAAACCTTTCTTTTATAGGCATTGTCTTAAATTCTGGTTGGTACTTAAGACAATTACCATCTATGATTTGCTTGTCAATTGCTTCAAATCTTTTCTTCCATTTATCATTAACATCAATATTCGCAAATTTATCAGTTGAGCTATTTGTTGGGGTCGTTGTGTTATTTACACTTTCACCGCAATGTTCACAAATAGTGGCATTTGCTGGGATATCTTCTCCACAAGCTTCGCACTGCTTTACTTGTGGTGCTTCTTCCTGTTGTTTATCAAGCCATTCTCCACAATGCTTACACTTCTTAGCTACTGCTAAGATTTCTTCTCCACAAAATGGACAAACTTTAGTTTCATTAGTCATACAATACTTCCTTTGCTTTTGTTTAGGACACATTCCTAATTTAATAAATTGTTGATGATATACATGTATCATAATTCTGATACTCATGTCAAGCATAACTACCAAGTAGCGGTGTTAATTTTCTTAATAAGACCTCATAGAATAGTAAGGAGGTTTTATATGAACAAAGATAATAGTTTTGGTAAGAAATTACAACAGATAAGGAAGTCCAAAGGACTTACACAAGAAAAGCTAGCAGAACTTGCAGGTGTTCATGAAAAACACATCTCTAAACTTGAACTGGGCACATATAAACCAAGTTTTGACACTCTTAACAAAATCTTATCTGCTCTTGATTTAAGAATTGATGAGGTTGGTGTTAACTTAGAAAAAGTATCAGCGAACGACAACCCTTTTTATATTAAATCTGTGCAAATATTGAACAATGCAACAGAACAAGAGTTAGAGTTTTATTATGGTTTGTTGAAACAAGGGCAAAAAGCTGCTGATATCTTTAGTAACAACTAGTTTCGTAAATTCTCCAGAAATTCCAGACAAGAGGTTAGATAGCTATTGCAATCGGTTATGTGTTCCATAGTATTTGACAATATCTTTCATATCTTTGAGTGGGTCTGTAATCTTACTTTTGTTATCTTCTTCTTTGTCAATGACTTGTTTTCGTTTCTCACGTAGCATTTTTGCAATCTCTAATCGTCGCTTTTGTGTTTCACTTTGCTCTATGGCTTTATCTTTCATTGTTGTTTCTCCTTATTATGTTGGTTTATCGCCAAGGCAGGCATGTTGGCAAGGTCTTTCGTTATAGCCACTTTGCCTGCTATTGCGATAATTGATGTACAATTTCCACTAAAATATACTAAGTTCTAATCTCGTTCTATATCAGCTTTTTCTTGCTCTTCTTTGGCTTTTCGTGCCTTTAATACGGATTGTGCTTGATAAGTTGTAGTATTAACCCATCTTATCCATGACCTTTTACAAGAGTTGATAAAGTTTCTGTATTGGGCTGGTGGCAACCATTTGCCACCTTTTCTTTCTTGCACATAAGCAAGAAATTCTTCACTTTCGTTGAAATTATAGTCATTAAGAGTGTATTTAATCATTTAATTTTCTCCTTTGCACATCTATGTGCATTCTACTATTATCTCTGAACTAAGGTAGTTCTTCCTTGTACACTTACAGGTGCGTAAAAACTTGATACATTACTTACTTCTTCTTTCTTTTCGTCATTAGGATTGAGTATAAAGAACTCGTGTAGCTTATCTCTATTAGATAAGAGGTATTTAACCAGTTCTTTCCCTAGTGGTAAGGTTGGATTGTTAGGTTGTATAAGCAACTTTTCTCTTATTCCAATTTCTAGCAAGTTTGTTAGAATTGTTGCTAACCTACTCCTATCATGTAAATATTCGCCAAGTTCAAGGTTATAAATTAATCCCTCTAAGGTGATTGTTAGTTTTTCTGCTTTAACGGTCGTAGTTGTTTCATTTCCTGCTACATCTTTCTTTGTTTCTTTGTTGCTTATGTTCTTTATATATCGAATAAGGTTTAGAAATGTATAGGCATAGTCCTGCTGGTGTAAATCGAGGTTTCTATAATATCCAAGAGGTTGTTTATAGGAATATTGTTTAATACTTTTGACAATTATGTTTGAACTGATACAAAATACATCTTCTATAAATTCAAAGTTATTTATTAAACCAATTTCTTTCAATTCTATAATACTTGATAGAATTTCTTCTTTTGATTGGTTTAATGAGAAATCTTCATGTTGAAAGAAATCTAAAGGTATTGCAAACCCTTTTAATTCGTCATTCGGTTGTCTATAAATAGCACTGCTATTAGTGGCATAAGTTAGTATTAACTCTAATAGATTAAGTGCTTTTAATGGTATGACATTTTCGCCAAGTAGGCGAAGCAAAGTCATAGGCATGTTATAGTTTAATGACACATTATTGGATAATAGGAAATAACTATCTTCATTTGTAATTATCTTTTCATGCAATTCTAGCACTTTATCAATCTGCTTTTGTGTTAGGATTGGTGCGGAAGTTACACTATACAAGGAAGCCTTATTGGTGTATGTCGGTAATGTAAACTTCGTGAAATATAAGTCAAAGCTATCCAATAGTTGGATATCGCTATTAGGTTCTGATAACGGTGCAAGTCTACTTGCTACATTTTCATCATAATTAAACATAAGATAGTTTGTCTTAGTTGCTTTCTGAGAAATTACCAGTAGGTCTTTAAGATACGGCTTTAATAGTTTTAAGGTCATATCTGACACTTTTATGCACAAGCACGTATTGGTTGGAATTGTAAGCTTAAATTGCTCATCATTTTCAAGTAAATTTGCTATGTTATTTGATGATGTTTGTTCTCTGTTATCTGCTGATAGTACAATAAAGCCGTAGTTTAATAAGAGTTGTAATTTCTTACGAGCTTTCTCTTTTAGCTCTTCTCGCTCATTGATAGTAAGTTTTGTAAAGTTCATTATTGTATTCTCCATTTATCTATACGCATGAAAATGTAATATAATGCAGATGATTTAATATAAAACCATCTGCAACATCTTTGTATAGATAATAGAGAAAACCCTATTTGTCATAAAATATAACTTATTAATCAAAGAGGACTCTTCTTACTTATCTAAATGGAAGTTGCTTGCACAACATTCCATTAACTCATTAGTTAAGTAATTCCCAGTAATTGCATTGGTTACTACTGGTTATAATTGGTTCATTACATAACTAATTCCTTAATTCTTTAATCTAATTATTCTATGATGAAATTGAATAAAAATAGAATTAGGTTCAAAGCTAGTGAAATCAATAACTTAATTCAAAAGTTGTCCATACAATTGCAGTTTAATAATTGTTTACTTTAGGTAAGGAAAGCGTTGCTTTGTTTCATATTCTAGAGAATGTTGTTCATCATTCAGTATTAAATCTAACTCTTTATCTTTATCCTTGGCATTAACGAGTCTTAGAGCTTCCAATAAACAATAAGTACCTTGTTGGAAATTCTGAACTAATGCCTGTATAAATGATTGTGGTTCTATTGTTGAATTATCAGTATTATTAACTTCAACTTTAAACTCTGGTTTGTCTTTCTTTCTTGCCATAGCTACATTATACCATACTCATGCTATAATTAACCACAAAAGAGGTAAGTATGGTAAAAAAAATTGCTATTGGTCAATGTCGTGTATCAAAAGGTGATAAGGCTGAAATTGAAAACTCATTAAAGAGTCAACAATCTGAAATTCTTTCACTTGCAGAAAAATTAGGAATTAAAGAAGAAGAGATTGATTGGTTTATCGAGGACGAGGCTCGTTCTTCATATCAAGACAGGGCGGACTGGACATCATTTGAAGCTAAAGTTGAGGAAGCATGCAATAACACTGATATTGCTTATTTTCTATCTTATTCGCAAGACCGATTTTGTCGTAACATAAGACGTTCTAAGCAGTACAAAGATAAGTTAAGAAAAGCAGGGATAGAAATTCGTTTTGTGGAAGGTGATATAGCTGACCCTAATAGCAATAGTGGTTTTTGGCAAGAGGGAGTACAAGAACTTGCTGCAGAGGGATATAGCAGAAAAGTTGGTGCAGATACTTTAAGAGGGTGTAAACAAAATGCCCAGACAAGAGATGTTGAAACAGGTTATGTTTACCAAAACGGAGGTTCAGCACCATTCTGGCTTATGCCAAGTAAAATACAAATCGGTGTAGATAAGTATAACAAATCAATTGAAAAAACAATATGGGTTAAGAATGATACCATTTATACTGCTACCATAAACGGAAAACTTGTATCGAGAACAATGTGGGATTGGGGTAAGTACATATTTCTAGAGCTTCGCTTAAAGCAAGGAAAATCTTATAATGAAATTGCTGAGATAGCAAATGAATTAGGATTGCCTCTTGCACGCAATAGTAAATTAGTGAGAGATAATACATTATCCTTGCAGGCAAAGAATGAGAACATCTATGGCGTTTCGGTATATAACAAACGTCATTATAATAACAACCATAAAAAGGGAAGTTTAAAGTCTGAAAGCGAGTGGGTTATTGTAGATAATGCCATGCCAGCTCTAATAACAAAGGAACAATATAACCTGCTTCAAGAGTTATCAAAGAAGAAAGCTCGCAAAGTCGGTAGTACATCCGCAAACACAAAGACTAACACTAAATTGCTGGTTAATATCCCTAACAAGTTCTATTGTACAAACTGCGGTGCGAAGATTGTTTCAACTGGTAAACACTACGTTTGTTCTAATTATAATAATCACGGGAAGCAAGGTTGTGGAGCTTCTAGCTTTCACGTTAATAGCGAGTGGTTGGACACAAAGATAGAAAAGGAAATTATCCGTTTAATGCTCAATGACAAAGTTATTGAGACTTTATATGAACAGTACACGCATAAATATGGAAGCAAAGTAGATATTGGCGGTAATAATGATATTGACAAATCTGCATTGGTTAAGGAATTAAAGAAAAAGAAACAAAAAGAAGCAAACCTTATAAATACAATTGATAGTGGAAAACTTGAAGAAGCTGCACTTAATGCAATATATAATAGGCTTAACGTAGTATCAGCAGAAAAAAAAGCTCTCGAAATTCAAATCGACAAGTTCAATAAACCTCAGCAATATAGAATATTAACTTACGATTATTTCAAACAAATGTGCCACGAGGGTTCTAGGCTACTAACCCATAGTTCTCTTGCTGAAAAGAGAGCCTTTGTAGAAAAGTGTATAGAGTCTGTAACCTTTGACCCAGTTAGGAAACAGGTCAATGCCAAGTTTAAAATAAATCCGTTTTGGTCGTCTTTGGAAAACCATAATAAGGCTAAAAAACTGGAAGTATCTGAGTTTGATACTTCCAGTGAGATGGTTGCGGGAGCTGGATTTGAACCAACGACCTTCGGGTTATGAGCCCGACGAGCTACCAGACTGCTCCATCCCGCGTTATTTAATTGTTATTGCGTTCACTCCGTTGAGCAGTCTTCCAGACTTACCTCTCCTCAAACGTGACATTTAGTCACCTTTTCGTCGGCAGAGTATCCCGCGTTATTTAATTTGTATGTCGAGCAAATACACTCAACATCTATATTATGCTCCGTAAAAAATAAAAATCAAGTACTTTAAATTTTTATTTTAAAAACTTTTATTCTCATAATTAATTAAATGTTTTGTTTATTATAAGAATCTCAAATAGAAAACTTAATACGAAAATCCATTTGTGTAAGAATAATTACCAAAATTAGTTGTTGTCGAATTGTAATATTTTGGTCGATTTAAAATATAATTTTGTTGTCGTTGAAGATAATTTGCTTCTATTATATTGGCATTTATCAAGCGCATTTGTCTTATTTTTTCTTGTTCTTCCATACTCCTGATAGCTTCTTGTCTCTCAAGAGTTAATCTATTAGAATACTTTTCTTCATCACTATTAATCTTATTAAAACAAGCTTTCAAATCGTTTCCAGAATATTTGCTAATACAATCATTGACGTTTTGATAAAATTTATTAAATCTTTCATTTTCAACCTCAAATGACATTAAATTTTTATCTCGTGTGTAAATTTCGTCCCATGAAGGTTTAACAAAAAAGCCTTTTATACTTTTACTGGCATTATCAATTTTCTTTTGATAAATATTTGATAAAATATTATTTATCTGTTTCTTTTCAGCAATATTATTTGCATGCTCTTTTGCGTATGAATAGTACTTTATTTTTGTCTCAATATTATATGTTGTGTCAGCGACTCTTTTATAAGCAGTATAACTGTCTGGGAAGTTATGTTTTGCGAGTTCGTATGATATTTTATTTGCAAGTTCAATCTTTTTCTTATTCACATAATATAAAAATTTGAATTCTAGTGCTCTACAATATGTATAATCTTCTTTTTTTGATTCGTTTTTTACCTTATTTGCATAATAAAAACTTTTTTCATAATTATTCAATTTATAATAATTTTCAGCCAGCATTAAATTATAAAAATCACATTCTTTTTTATTAAGTTTTTCAAACAATGAAATAGATTCATTATATTCTCCATTAACATAATAGTAGAATGCTAAGTTTCCTTTAATTGCTTCATATCTTGGGTCATCAATACTAAAATTGTATCTATTCATAATATCTAGAATTGAATTCAAATTATTAATAATATAAACATTGTCATTACGATTATAGTTATATTGATATGCTTTAAAATAAATTGGAAGGTAATCTCTTTCTATTTCAATTGCTTTTGCAAATTTATTTTTAGATATTAATTTTTCTAGTTTAAGACACTCTTGATACTTTTTCTTTTCGAACCTTGTTAATTCTCTGTAAACATCTTTTTCTATAGGATAAAAAGAGGAAGTTAGCGAATAAAAATCGATATTATAATATTGCGATAATGGCAAGTTAGCTTCTGTTATAGGTTGTGCTTTTTGTAATATCAGCATAGGCTCTTCTATTGCAAATGCAGGCAAACAAAAAATGGCAGTAAGCAAGATGAATATATATTTTTTCATTTCCAAAAACCTATTTCTCAACTGTCAATCTATCAACAATAGCTTGTGTGAATTCGCTACATGTTGCATCACCACACAAATCTGCGGTTTTTATATTCGCGTCCAATGTTGCGAACAATGCTAATTTTATTCTCATTGCGGCTTCTTTTTCGCCAATATAATTTAGCATTTCAATAGCTGACATAAGCATTGCCGTAGGGTTTGCTTTATCCATTCCGGCAATATCAGGAGCGGAACCATGCACCGGTTCAAACACAGCATAATCTTTTCCAATATTAGCGCCTTGCGCGATTCCCAGTCCGCCAATCAAGCCTGCGCACAAGTCTGAAACAATATCACCATAAAGATTTGGCAATAACAACACGTCAAATTGATTAGGATTTTGAACAAGTTGCATACAACAATTATCAACAAGAATTTCTCTAAAATTGATTTGCGGATACTTTTCTGCAACCTTTCTTGCGCATTCTAAAAACAATCCGTCAGAAAGTTTGCAAATATTCGCCTTCGTAACAACACAAACCTCTTTACGATTATTATTTACAGCATAGTCAAATGCAAATTTTGCAATTCTTTCAGAGGCCGCTCTTGTAATGATTTTAATACTTTCTGCAGTATCTTCGTCAACTTGACGTTCAATTCCTGCATACAAATCCTCTGTATTTTCTCGAACAACAACTATATCCACTTTGTCGTAACGAGTTTTTACATTCGGCAAATTATAGCAAGGACGTAAATTTGCATACAAATCCAATTCTTTTCTCAACTGAACATTTACGGAACGAAAACCTTTGCCAATCGGAGTTGTCACAGGAGATTTTAAAGCAACTTTATTTCTTTTTACTGAATCTAAGACTCGTTGCGGAAGTGGTGTACCTTCAGCTTCAATCACATCCGCGCCGGCAGTTTGGATATCCCAGTCAATTGCAACGCCTGCTGCATTTATAATTTTCATTACGGCATCTGTTATTTCCGGCCCAATTCCGTCGCCTTTAATCAATGTAACTTGTTTCATTATATTCCTCTATCAATTAAGGTTGGACCAAAAGCCCAACCTATAATAATTTTATTTTATGCATTTACAACTTTTAAAAGTCGTTCCCAAACTTCATCTATAGAACCATTCGCATCAATTTTATAAAGAACACCTTTATCTTCATAAAATTTTACAAGAGGAGCTGTTTCATTGAAATAAGTTTCAAAACGTAATTTTGCTGTTTCTTCGTTATCATCAGCTCTTGTTTTTAAATCAACATTACATTTATCGCATTTTCCTGCAACTTTTGAAGGTTTAAATTTTTTATTATAAATTTCTCCGCATACAGGGCAAGATTCACGATAAATAATTCTCTCAATCAAAATTTGCGTATCAATGTCGAAGTAAATAGCTTTAAAAGAAGCTTCCTCTTTATCAACATTTTTATTGATATCTTCAAGCGTCTTAGCTTGTTCTAAACTTCTAGGATAACCATCGAGAACATATCCGTTTTTGCAATCATCTTCGCCTAATCTTTTTTCAATAATTTTACCAACCAATTCAGCAGGAACAAGTTGACCTTTATCAATAAAAGATTTCGCAATTTTGCCTTCTTCAGATTCTTTTGCAATTTCAGCTCTTAATAAAGAACCTGTATCTACGTGTGGAAAACCTAAAAATTCAGACAATCTGTTAGTTTGAGTTCCTTTACCACATGCCGGAGGCCCTAAAAAAATTAATTCTTTTTTCATAACTTTCTCCTTCTTTCCTAATTATAAAACTAAAAAGTGTTTGTGCAACTTTAAAATTGGGATATTAATTGACAAATACCATAAGTTGACAATAATATTTAATGTAGTACAATGTCCTTGTATCGATATATCGATACAAGGACATTGCTTATGAATAATGCTTTTAATTTAAATAGAAATTGGTGGCGCGGGTTAGTTTAAAACTGCCCAAATTTTACTATTCTATTTATAAAACTCGGGTAGTTTAACCGCAAAAGTTGTACTACGCGTGCTTTGTGGTGTTATGAGTTATTTGAAAGGAAAGACCATGTCGAAAGTCACAGATAAAAATTTAATAAACACATTGCCAAAACCGCTCAAACCAGCTGCTAAATTCGTACGCCACCAAGAACAAGCGTCAGGACTTTCTACATCGCGTTTCATTCAAGATGTAACAACCTGTCTTATTCCAAAAGCTGTTTTTTCACGCAGTCTTGCGGATTTAACTGAAAATACATTTCTTGAAACTTCTGAAGAAACGCTTATATATTTTGTTCCAACAATTCTAGGTGAAAAAATAGCAAGACAGGTTTTCTCTAAAAATTTGGACAATAATTTAAAAAAAGAAGTCGCAACAACCGGCGTTAAACTTTTAGAAAAAGGAAACAAAACAAAAAACAAACAAATTTTACCTGTTAAAGCTGCAATTGCGCTCACAGCAATGGCCATCCCATTAACAGAATATTCATTGAATTACATAAAAAATTTAATGACCCTAAAAGTGTTTAAAAAAAGCGATTTTAAAAACATTGCGTCTTTAGAAAAAAATAATCAGGAAGATTCAAAACAGCAAAATAAGGTTAAAAACAGTGCTAAAAAACACATCAAACTTGCAGCAGGTTTATATGCAGGATGTCTTGGTTTAGCCGGGTTATTAGCTACTAAAGGTAAAGACTCAAAATTTTTACAAAAAATTTCTGAATTTATAGTAGCCCCCGGGAACAAACTTTTTAAAAATTCTCCAAAAGCAAAAAATTTCATGAATAAATATTTATGTATGGATTTTAATAGTCAAAACGGAAAACTTTGTCTTAGCAAAGGTCAATTAACAACTTGCGTTTTAATCGGAGGTGCGGGTTATTTTGGAGCTTCCGCAGACAGAGGCAAAGAAAATTTAAAAGAAACTGCAACCAGATTTCCACTTGTTGCACTATATGTGATTACAGGTAGTGAACTTGTTGAAAAAGGATTTAAAAAATTATTGCACACATTCGGTAAGTGCAAAGATTTAATTGACAAAGATTTAAATGTGCCCAAATTTGATGAATTAAACAATATAGCAAAAAAATTAGCTAAGAAAAAAAATTCTACCGTCGAAAAAGAATATAAATCACTAGTAAAACAAAAAATCTTAATTTCTGGGCTTCCTTATATATTTTCAATTGGCGTAATGGGATTTTTTGTTGCCGGTATGACAAATTATTTTACTAAAAAACGTTATGAAAATGCGCAAAAAATAAAATAATATTAACAAACCAATTAAATATTCACAATTCTTCAATTCAATTTTGATTTTAATATGCGTGCGGCAGATATCAAAATATCAATACTTGTTGAAAACGGTGGAGCGTAGGTTAAATCAACATCAAGCAGATCCTCTACGCGCATTCCGCTAAGTAGTCCTACTGAAACAGTATTAACTCGTTTATCCGAATCGCCGCGTCCGATTGCTTGTGCTCCCAAAACTCTATGTGAGCGTCTATCTGCAACAAGTTTTAATGTAACATTCTGAACTTCCGGCATGTAACCTGCTTTATCGCGTTTTGTAATCACAACAGACACAGTATCATAGCCAAGTTTTTGTGCCGTTTTTTCTGTCAATCCGGTCATAGAAATATTAAGCGCACGATATCTTAAAACCGCAGAACCGAGAATCCCTTCAAAATCTTCGACCTCTCCACAAGCATTAATAGCTGCTACGCGTCCTTCTTTATTGGCGGTAGAACCTTGTGGAAGCCAAACAGGAGCATTAGAAACCATGTTTATTTTTTCTACGCAATCTCCACAAGCGTATATATCTTGCAAATTTGTACGCATTCTACTATTGACCTTTATTGCGCCGGTAATTCCGAGTTCAATTCCTGCTTCTTGCGCAATATTAACGTTAGGACGAACACCGGTTGAGATAATTACCATGTCGGTTTCAAATCCACATCCGTTTGCCGTTAATACTCCACTAACTTCTTCCTCTCCGACAAATTCTGTAACCGTGTCTTCATTTATAATTTTGACAAGATTATCTGAGTTTTCAAGAATATAACTTTGAATGAGCGAAGAAATATCTTCATCAAAAACAGACATTATAAACGGCGAACGTTCGATAAGAGTAACGTTTTTGCCATTTTTAACAAATGCTTCAATCATTTCTATGGCAATATAACCGCCGCCGATGATTGTAATATTTTTCGAAGTTTCCATTTTTTTGCGGATGTTTATTCCGTCTTCAAGAGTTCTTACCGTAAAAATATTTTTCAAATTATTATTTTTTATATTTGGTATAAATGGTGAAGCTCCGGTTGCAATTATTAGTTTGTCATATTCAATAAAATTACAAGAATTTTCAACTAAATCTTTTACTAAAATTTTTTTATCCATTGGCAAAATTTTAGTTACACGATTTTGAAGGTGGATTTCAATTCCGCTTTTTTCAAACTCTTCTTTCGTTCTTACTATAAGTTTTTGCCAATCGGCAAAATCTCCTGCAATATAGTAAGGAAGTCCGCAGGAAGAGTATGATACGTGCGTATCTTGAGTATAAATATGAACTTCCGCATCCGGAAGCATTCTTTTTGACTTTGCAGCAGCTTTTGCACCTGCCGCAACACCGCCAATTATAACAATTTTCATATTAGAATTATTAAAAAATCAGTTGCGCAAATCAATTAGACAAGTTGATAAGATTTAAAATCTTTAATGGATATCGTTGATATTCACCTCTTTTACCACTTCAATTTTTAATTAATATTACCTGTAAGCAAAATAATTACAGCCTTGACTTATTTATGATAAAATATTTACAAACACTAAATTGAAAGGATTATGAATATGCTAAGAGCCGGAATTGTAGGACTTCCAAATGTTGGAAAATCAACACTATTTAATGCGCTTACTGCTACAAAAAACGCACAGAGCGCAAATTATCCATTCTGCACAATTGAACCAAACGTTGGGGTTGTTGTTGTGCCTGATGAAAGATTACAAATTTTATCAGATTTATGCAAAGCAAAAGAAATTATTCCAACTGTTATCGAATTCGTTGACATTGCAGGTCTTGTTAAAGGTGCGAGCAAAGGCGAAGGCTTAGGAAACCAATTCTTGCACAACATCAGAGAAGTTGATGCGATTATTCAAGTTGTAAGATGTTTTGATGATGAAAATACAATCCACGTAGAAGGCAAAGTTGACCCTATTTCAGACATTGAAACAATCAATACAGAGCTTGCGCTTGCAGATTTAGCTTCTGTAGAAAGACGATTGCAAAGAATTTCTAAACAAGCTAAAGGCGGCGACAAAGAAGCAGTTTTAGAAGACAAAGCCTTGAAAAAACTTAACGAATTATTGCAAGACGGCAAGTTTATCAATCTTAAAGACCACTTTACAGAAGAAGAAATTAACGTTATTAAACAACTTAATTTAATGTCTGTTAAACCTGTTATCTATTGCGCAAACGTTTCCGAATTTGACTTGAAAGAAGGAAACGATTATACAAAACGCGTTGAAGAATATGCTAAATCACATGGCGCTCAAACAGTTATTATTTGCGCAAGAATCGAAGAAGAACTTGTTGAATTAGGTGAAGAAGGCGCAAAAGAATATTTAGAAGAACTTGGAATTTCTGATAGCGGTATTAATAAAATGATTAAATCAGTTTATGAACTTTTAAACTTGATTACATTTATTACAGCCGGTGAAAAAGAAATTCACGCTTGGACGATTACGCGTGGAACAAAAGCTCCGCAAGCCGCAGGTGTAATTCACACAGACTTCGAAAAAGGCTTCATCAGAGCAGAAGTTACAGGATACCAAGATTTTGTTGATAACGGTTCTTATACGGCTTGCAAAGATAAAGGCGTTACAAGACTTGAAGGTAAGGATTATGTAATGCAAGACGGCGATATCGTTCACTTTAGATTTGCAGTCTAATAAACTTATATTATGAAAAAGCATTGGAAAATAAGATAATCTTAAAAGATTCCAATGCTTTTTTGTATTTTATCTAATAGCATACACGCTACGTAACAATCTTTAATGCCCTGCAAGCGCACTACCTAAGTAATATACGCAGAATGCTACGAGCCATGCGATTGAACATTGCATTAATACTACAAGCGTTGCATAGCGTTTGCCTAATTCACGCCTTACAGTTGCAATTGCAGCCACGCAAGGTGTGTACAATAAACAGAAAACCAAGAATACAAATGCGGTCAGTTGACTGAATAATCCGCAATCTTTTATATCACCGACAAGAATACTTAATGTACTTACAACGCTTTCTTTCGCCATAAAGCCTGTGATGAACGCTGTTGCAATTCTCCAATCCGCAATTCCTAAAGGTTTAAACACAGGAACAAGGAAGTTGCCTAAAATTGCAAGTAAACTATCAGCAGGATGTGAAACAAGATTTAATTTAACATCAAAAGATTGTAAAAACCAAATTACTATTGTAGCCCAGAAAATTATTGTAAAAGCTTTAGTTACAAAATCTTTTGCTTTCATATAAATCAATCTGTAAACATTTACAAAACTTGGCATTCTGTAATTTGGAAGTTCCATAACAAAAGGTACGGCTTCGCCTTTAAAGAAAAAGTATTTCATTATGTAAGCTAAAATTATGCCAACAAAAATTCCCAATAAATATAGACTCAGAATTACAACGGCCTGATGTTGTTTAAAGAATGCAGCTGTAAACAATGCGTAAACAGGGAGTTTAGCCGAGCAACTCATAAATGGAGTTAAGAAAATTGTCATTTTTCTATCACGTTCTGAAGGCAAAGTTCTGGTTGCCATAATTGCCGGAACTGAACAGCCGAAGCCGATTAGCATAGGCACAAAACTTCTTCCGGAAAGTCCGATTTTTCTTAAAGCTTTGTCCATAAAAAACGCTACTCGTGCCATATAACCGCTATCTTCAAGAATTGACAAGAAGAAAAACAGAGTTACAATTACAGGCAAGAAGCTCAAAATGCTTCCTACACCTTGGAAAATACCATCGATAATTAATGAATGCACGACAGGGTTTAAACCATAAGCCGTTAATGCATTATCAGCAATATTAGTTATAAATACGATTATTGCATCCATAAGGCTCGTCAAAAGCGTTCCTAAAGGCCCGAAAGTTATATAGAAAATAAATCCCATAATTGCTAAGAATGCTGGAATGGCGGTGTATTTACCTGTTAAAATTCTATCTGTTTTTGTAGAAATCTTTTGACCGATTGTTTCAGTCGGTTTTGAAACAAAATTTGCACAAAGATTTTCTATGAATGTAAACCTCATATCGGCAAGTGCAGCTTCGCTATCAAGTCCTGAATCTTCCTCAAGTTCTTTAATAATGTGGTTGCAAGCATCAATTTCATTTGTGTCCAAATCTAAAGCGTCTAGCGTAATTTGATCTTTTTCGGTTAATTTTGTCGCTGCAAATCTTGTCGGAATTTTAACCGCATGCGCGTGGTCTTCGATTAAATGTTCAATAGAGTGAATGCATCTGTGAACAGGGCCGTCCGCACAAAAATCAATGCGTTTTGGATGATCGCCGTATTGCGCAACATTAATTGCGTGATCGATTAGTTCACCTATGCCTTCGCCTTTTGATGCAGAAATCGGAATTACAGGCACGCCAAGCGCCATTTCTAAACCGTTAACATCAATACTTCCACCGCTTTCAGCAACTTCATCCATCATGTTTAAAGCAATTACCATTGGAATATCCAACTCTATAAGTTGCATTGTAAGAAATAAATTTCGCTCAATATTTGTCGCATCAACAATGTTGATAATTCCGTCAGGTTTTTGTTTTAGGATAAAATCGCGAGTTACAACTTCTTCATTACTATATGGTGAAAGTGAATAAATCCCAGGAAGGTCTGTAATTGTTGCATTTTCGTAATGTTTGATAACGCCGTCTGTTCTATCAACCGTAACGCCGGGGAAGTTTCCAACGTGTTGGTGTGAACCTGTAAGTTTGTTGAAAAGCGTTGTTTTTCCACAATTTTGGTTACCTGCAAGCGCAAAATGTACATTTTCTTTTAACTTAATTCGTTTTGCGCCGTCAATTTGTTCTTCACCAATCATAGAGTGGTCAATATCTTCAAAAACTTTGTTTTTGCGGGGATAATCGTGGGCATCGTGAATATCTTTGAGAATGATTTTTGACGCATCAGATTTTCTAATTGTAAGTTCATATCCGCGCACTCTGATTTCCAACGGGTCTCCCATTGGTGCAGTTTTAATTAATTTAACTTCCACGTTTGGAGTTAAACCCATGTTCAAAATATGGTTGCGAAGCGCTTTATCTTCGCATTCAATTGATTTTATATATCCTTCTTTTCCAACAGGCAAATTATCTAAAGTTGTCATTTTAACCTCAAAACTTCCTACATATATTATATGTGCTAAAATTTTTACAGGTAGTTCATTTAATGTAGTATAATAAAATATATGAACGAAGCTTTATTAGAAACAATTAAACTTGTGCCGACTCAACCGGGGTGCTATCTTTACTACGATAAAAATGGTGAAATTATTTATGTCGGCAAAGCAAAAAACCTTAAACGCCGAGTTTACAGCTATTTCCACAAACAGCATGAAAGTCCGAAAACCAACATTTTGGTTTCACAAATAGAGAAGCTTGAATACATCATTACAGATTCAGAAGTCGAAGCTTTGATTTTGGAATCGCATTTAATAAAGAAACATAAGCCAAAATACAATATTTTACTTAAAGACGACAAAAAATATCCATATTTTTTGATTACAGATGAAGATTTTCCACGAATTCAAGTTGTAAGAAAGAAAAACTTAAATCCGGACAAAGGCAGATTTTACGGGCCTTATACAGATGTTGGCGCAATGTATGCAACTCTTGATTTTTTAAAACGACTTTTTCCGCTCAAACAATGTAAAACTCCAAAATTCTCAAACCGTCCATGCCTGTATTACCATATTGGCAAGTGTCTTGCGCCATGCCAAGGTAAAGTTACGCCGGAAGAATACCAAAAACTTATTCAACAAGTCGAGTTATTTTTGAGTGGTAAGCAATCAGAACTTTTGAAGCAAATTCAAGTTCAAATGCAAAAATACGCTGACTCTGAACAGTTCGAAAAAGCTGCAAAAATGCGCGACAGCTATCTGGATTTACAAAAAACTCTCGAACGCCAAAAAATCGTTTATGAAAATACAAAACTGAACGAAGATATTATTGCAGTTATCTATGAAGACGGAATTTTGGCAATAGTCATTATGATGATTAGAGAAGGCAGACTTATTGATAAAAAAGATTTTACATATTTTGTTGATAATGTCGATAAAACAGAATATTTTGAAACATTTTTCCGTGATTATTATTCCGGTTTAAAATTAGAATTTCCGGATAGAATTATATCAAAAGACCTACAAGATATTGGTGATAAAGAGCTTTATCAAGATTGGTTGAAAATACTTTCCGGTAAAAAAGTAACGATTAATTATGGCAACGGAAAATTCAAAGAACTCTACGAACTTGCAATGAAAAATGCAACAAATTTATTAGAAAATGCTAAATTGAAGAAAATGGCGCAAATTCGCGATGATTTTAATGAAGTAGGAGCATATTTAGCAGAAAAATTACATCTTACGAATTTCCCTAATAGAATTGAATGTTACGATATTTCGCATATTCAAGGTACAAACACAGTTGCTTCCATGGTAGTTTTTCAAAACGGTCTACCTAAAAAAACTGCTTATCGAAAATTTAAAATTAAATCGACAGAAGGCAAACCAGACGACTTTTTATCTATGAAAGAAGTTTTATCACGCAGACTTTCAAGATTAGGTGAACCAAAGTGGGAAAAACCTGATTTAATAATTATAGATGGTGGAAAAGGACAATTATCAAGCGTTATGCAGATTGTAGAAGATATGGGAATAAAAGTCGGCAAAGACGGTATTGACTTCGTTTCACTCGCAAAACGAGAAGAAGAAGTATTTTTGCCAAACCAATCTGAATCTATCTTACTTCCAAGAGAATCTAACGCTTTGTATTTAATTCAGCGTATTAGAGATGAAGCACACAGATTTGCGATTACATTCCACAGAGACCTAAGATCTAAAAAACTTAAAGAAGGAAGTTAAAAACTTCAAGTCCAATATAAACTTTAAATCTAATCTTTAGTTCTAATTTTTATGTATGCAAGCTTTTTAGGCATGAAAAAATTATATAAAATTTCGATTAATTTATGCATAATAATCTAACCCCTTATTCTTTTGCTTTGCTTCTAATCGTTCGGCTTGAGCTTTAATTCCCTTGGCTTGACTTGCAACCTTGTAATCCTGACTTGAAGGATCAGCAGGTGCCATAGCAGAATTAATCACAGTGTTAGCCTCGTTAATAGTTTTCTTTGGATTTTTAGGATTCAACGATGGAATTTTTATAGAAACATGACCACCTACAGGAATACCATTTTTCCAATCTATAACAATGGGACCGGTTAATGAACCTCCCACTGCTTTATGCGCTCTTTCATGAGTATAAATTTCTGCCAATCTTTGTCTTACTATGTTTTGTCGTTGATTTCCGATGCTGGTTATATTCATTCACACTACCCATTTCAATTGGAACTATCTTCCAAGAATTTTATTATACTCTTTTTTGAAAAATTTGCAATAGGTAAAAATTATATTCATAACAAAATCACATGTTTTAATGATTCACAAATCATCGAAACATGTGATTTTAAAGTAATAATTAAAATTACTATATTAACCATCAACTGGGAATTGAGGATTTTCGATTTCACGCTCTTGTTCTGCCTTTGCATCTTTTTCACGTTGTTCTATTAAGTTAAGTAATGCCTCAATCTTTATCATTAAATCATCCGGAAGCAAAGGTTTTAACATATTTAAAAATTTTGACCTTTCGTTTCCTGTTAATTTACCATCGCCAACAACATTTCCGTCTTTATCAGTTTTACCCTCTGTATCACATTGTTCAAAAACGCTTTTTATGATTGCAGCCTCTTTTGATTCTTTTGACGCCACAGACTCAAAAGTTCCTAATGTACTATCAATTGATGTATTTGAAATAATAAAACTCATTTTTTTTCTCCTATAAATCTATTACATCTACTATATCGGCATATTTTTGAAAAACTTTAATATTTTTTGCGATTTTGTTACAAAAATTTACAAATATTTAAAAAAAATAGAAAGTTGATAATAAAAATCATTTAAAATAATTTTCCATTTTCAACTTTCTATTTTCCATTTATCTGAAATATCTATGCGTGTTGCATTAAATCATTAAACCGCCTGCAACTTCGATTGCTTGACCTGTTACGTATTCAGTATCAAGAGCCAAGAATTTAACAACTTTAGCGATATCTTCAGGAGTTCCTAATCTCTTCATTGGAATAGCTTTTAAGTATTCGTCAATGTTAGGAAGTTCTGCAGTCATAGCTGTTTGAATGAAGCCAGGGCAAACTGCGTTTACTCTGATATTTCTTCCGCCGAATTCTTTTGCAAGAGTTTGAGTCAAACCGATTAAACCTGCTTTAGAAGCTGAGTAGTTAGCTTGACCTGCGTTACCGTGACGGCCAACAATACTTGACATATTGATGATAGAACCTTGACGAGCTTTCATCATGTACTTGATTACAGCGTGAGTTACACAATAAGCAGAAGTTAAGTTAATTTTGATAACTCTTTCCCATTGTTCCATATCCATTCTAATGAATAAACCGTCTTTTGTAATACCTGCGTTGTTCAACAATACGTCGATTTTGCCGTGTTCAGCAATCATCTTATCAACAGCTTCTTGAACTGCTTCAGCGTTTGAAACGTCAAATTGGTAGAACCAAGCGTTAACGCCCAAAGCCTTGATTTCATCAAGAGCAGGTTGAACTTTTTCAGCTTCGCAAATATCGTTGATAATAATGTCGCAACCAGCTTTTGCTAATTCTAAAGCACAAGCCAAACCGATACCACGTGAACCACCTGTAATAAGTGCAATTTTTCTTTCTGTCATGTAATTCTTCTCCTTATTTTTAAGTTTTTGTTGGACAGGTATGCCCAACCTACATTTTCTATATTTTATTTTGAGGTGCCAAATTGGAACATCAAAGTTTTGAGGTCACAAATTGTGACCTCACCTCTAAGCCTTTACACACCTGCCATTTGCTCTTTCAATGCGCTAACTGTTGCATCCAAAGAAGCTTTGTCAAACACATTATAAACAGTTGTTTCAGGAGCGATTTTCTTATTCAAACCGGCAAGAACTTTACCAGGGCCAATTTCGATAAACGTATCAACACCTTCTGCAACCATTTTTTGAATAGTTTGTGTCCAATGAACTGATGAAGAAATTTGTCTTGGCATTTTTGATTTAAAATCATCTGCCTTGATTGTTGCTTCGGCATCTACGTTTGTAATAACAGGAATTGAAGCGTCATTTAAACTAAATTCAGCAACAAAGCTTGCAAATTCTTTACCTGCATTTTCCATGAATTTTGAGTGGAATGCGCCTGAAACAGCAAGAGGTACAACTCTTCTTACACCGTTTGCAAGTAACCATTCAGAAGCGGCTTTAACTGCATTATCATCACCAGTAATAACAACTTGTGCAGGTGAATTGTAATTCGCAACATCAACATAACCAACTTTAGAACCTTCTTCTAATCCTTGTTTAAGTTGTTCTTCTGATGCGTTTAATACAGCAGCCATAGAACCGCCTTTTGTAGCGCCCATCAAATCTGCACGTTTTTGAATAAGTTTTAAAGTTGTTTCCAAATCCATAACTCCTGCAGCGTGCATTGCACAATATTCGCCCAAAGAATGACCTGCTACAAAGTCAGCATTGATATTTAATTCTGATTTTAAAGCTTCCATTGCTGCAATTGACATTGTTACGATTGAAGGTTGAGTATTAACAGTTTGTTTCAAATCTTCTTCAGGTCCTTCAAAACAAATTGTTGTAATACTTTTATTTAAAGTTTTGTCTGCTGTATCAAAAACATTTTTTGCAGATTCAAAATTATCATATAAATCTTTTCCCATGCCCACAGCTTGTGAACCTTGTCCAGGGAATAAAAATGCTACTTTTTTTACCATGTTTAACTCCTTATGTTTTATCGTGCCGTCATTCTGAGGGCGATTAGCCCGAAAGAATCCAGCTTTTTTATAAATTATTTTATTTAATCTAAAATTTCATAATATAAATCATTCCAATCCGGATTATTTATTTCTATTAATTCCAGTTTCTTTTTTCTTGGTGAATTTTTTAATTTCTTTTCTCTTTCAATTGCAGTTAAAATATCTTCAAAAACTTCATAATATCCAAGTTTATCAATACCATATTTTTCAGTAAAACCTTTAACAAACTTTTGCTTATGCTCGTAAACTCTTTTTACTAAATTTGAAGTTACACCAACATAAAGAGTGCCATTTCGTTTATTAAATAAAATATATACATAACTGCAATTGTTGTTCAAATTTCAATGTCCCATTTTGCCGAAAAAGCTGGATTGTTTCGCTCCGCTCACAATGACGGCACGAATTATGCTAAAGAACCTCTCACCTTTCCTAACATATTCCTTCTCTCAATCTCACAATTGCTCCGCCCCAAGTCATGCCGGCGCCGAAACCACAAAGAATAGCGGTTGAACCTAATTTAACTTTTCCTTGTTCTACGCTTTCTGCCATTGCAAGAGGAATTGAAGCAGCTGATGTGTTACCGTAATATTTAATATTAGTAACAACTTTTTCTTCAGAATATCCCAATCTTTCTTGAACAGCATGGATAATTCTCAAATTTGCTTGGTGAGGTATTAGATAATCAATATCTTCAGCCTTCATGCCCGCATTTGTAATCATTTCTTCTACATATTGAGGCAAAACTCTTGCTACGAATTTGTAAACTTCTTTGCCATTCATTACAATACCTTGTTTTACTTCATCACAAGGTTCAACAAGCGGACAATTTTTACCGGCAAATGGTAATTCAATTAAAGAACCCAAAGAACCGTCAGCTTTAATATCAATACCAATAATATCATCAACACCGTCTTCTGCTTGAGTTACAACCATAGCACCGGCACCATCACCAAACAAAATAGAAGTTGAACGGTCTTCCCAATTTAAAAGTCTTGAGTTATTATCTGTTGCAACGATTAAAATAGTTTTATACATTCCGCTTCCGATATAAGCTTTTGCCATGCTTAATGCATAAATTAAACCTGAACAAGCCGCTGTGATATCAAATGAAGGGATATGATTAGGAATTTCTAATCTTGCTTGAACTTGACAAGCTAGCGCAGGATATAATTGAGGCGGTGCAGAAGTTGCTGCTATAATCATGTCAATTTCATCTACGTTAATGCCTGACTTTGCTATAGCTCTTTTTGATGCTTCAACACCTAAATCTACTGCATCTTCATTGCCGGAAACAAGACGTCTTTCTTTAATCCCTGTTCTTGTATAAATCCATTCGTCTGATGTTTCGTATAATTTTGTCAAATCATCATTTGTAATAATTGTTTCAGGTACGCTGTAACCAACGCCTGCAATCCTTAAAGGAATTGTGTTATTTCCCATTTATGTACTCCTCTTTTGTTTAGTCTATTCCCCTCTACTTGGGAGAGGGAGCAGTCGTTGGCGAGCTGTGCGAGCCTTACGAATGCGGGTGAGGGTTTTATCCTCTTTAATTTTTGTTGGGCATTCTTTCCCAACCTACATTTTTCTTAATTTTGTGGATTGCTTCGTCGCTCACGCTCCTCGCAATGACTTGGCGTTCTACCTTAAGCGTACTGTCATTGCGAGCCTCATAAGAGGTGTGGCAATCCATTTGTTATTAATCACGGAAAAATTTTGGGTAACATTTCTTGCCCAAAATTCTTCACATTTTATTAAACTTAATTTAATCTATCCTTCAATTTTCTCAGCAATCTTTCTGTTAACACCTGTTTCAACAGCCTCTTTTGCCACTCTTACAGCATTCTTAATTGCATAAGCTTTACTTCTGCCGTGAGAAATTACTGTAATACCTTTAACGCCTAAAAGTAAGCAGCCACCAAATTCTTCGTAGTTAATTTTTTCATAAATTCTTTTCATGAAAGGTTTTGCTAACATACCAATTAACATACCCAAGAAATCAGATTTAAACTCACTCTTAATCATTTTGAATAATAATGAAGATGTGCCTTCTGTAACCTTCAATACTACGTTACCAACGAAACCGTCGCAAACAACTACATCGCATAAGTTCAAGAATAACTCTCTACCTTCAATGTTACCCATGAAGTTGAATTTTTCTTTTTCTTCTTCTAATAAGTTGTAAGTGTTTTGAGCAAGCTCATTACCTTTTCCGGCTTCTTCACCAATATTTAAAACCCCAACTCTAGGATTTTCGATACCTAAAACATTTTTAGAAAAAGTCATGCCCATAATAGCAAACTGTTTAAGCATTTGAGGTGTGCAATTGCTGTTTGCACCACCGTCGATAATGACGATTGGTTTTTTCATTGTAGGAAGTGTTACAGCAATCGCAGGTCTATCAATTCCTGGGATTCTGCCCAAACCGAATAAACTTGAAGCCATTGCGGCACCTGTTGAACCTGCTGCAACCAATGCATCAGAACTTCCTGTTGCTACAGAACTTACCGTTAAAACAATTGAAGAATTCTTTTTCTTACGAATAGCTTGTCCTGGAGCTTCACCCATTTCAATAATTTCAGATGCGTGAGTAACCTTGATATCAAGCGATTTAACATCCACTCGAACTCTTCTTTTTCTTCCGGCTTTACCGCAATCAGAAAGAAAACCTTCTTGTTGAATTACTTCAAGGCAATGCTCGATTCTATCTTGCTTACCTACTAACTCTAAAGCTACACCGTATTCAGCGGCTGCCCATACTGCACCTGCAACAATTTCAAAAGGAGCGTGATCTCCACCCATTGC
>CAKVND010000030.1 GCA_934777245.1 uncultured Candidatus Melainabacteria bacterium
AAAAAAGGTTTTAAAAAACAATAGATAATCTATCAAATACATAAACTTGAAGAAAAATATCTGTTTATATGTCTAAAAACAAGCTTTTTATCACGCAATAATAGCGGATAATTTTAAGAAACTTGTAATAAAGAGCGAGATATTAAAAAGCTTTTAGACAAAAACCTCAACGAGATGTAGAGGGGCTGAGAATTACCCCAGAAAATAAGAGAATAATGTCAGTTTAAAAATTAGATAGAATAAGAATTAAAATTTCTTTTCAACTTCTAAACTCCTAAACTGCTAAACTAACAAAGGATTTAAAAGAATGAAAGATTCAATCGCTAACAAAATTGTAATAGCTGAGCGTGACAATATCGCTGCGGTTATTGAAAAAGGAAAAGTTGCAGAATTTTACGTGCATAGAGGTGAAATTATCTTAGGTGATGTTTACCTTGCACAAGTTGAAAATATTTTACCGTCAATCGAAGCTGCGTTTGTAAACGTAGGTTCTGACAAAATGGGCTTCTTGCACGCACAAGACGTAATGGGTAAAGGCGCTTTGCAAGACAAACTAAAACCTAAACAAAAAATTGTTGTTCAAGTAGTTAAAGAACCTGTTGGACACAAAGGCCCTAGAGTTACAACAGAAATCTCACTTCCAGGAAGATTCTTGGTATTAATGCCAAATGAAGCAGGGATTAACGTAAGTAAAAAAATTACTTCTGCTAAGGAAAGAGCAAGATTAAAATCAATTGTAAACTTACTAAAACCTGTTGGAGTGGGTGTTATTGTAAGAACAGAGGCTGAAGGTCAAACCGAAGCTGATATTCAAGAAGATTTAGAAATTCTTTTGGAAAAATGGAATAATATAATCACATCAGCAGAAAGTATGACACCTCCAAGTTTGTTGTACCGTGACCAAGATTTGCTTTACAGAGTAATAAGAGAAGCTTGTAACGAAGAAACTCAAGAAATTGTTGTTGATACGGCATTTGCATTAAATAGAGTTCAAAACATTCTTCAAAACTGGCACATGAACAAAAACATCAATGTTACTTTATACAAAGGCTCTGAACCTTTGCTCGTTGCAATGGATATTCATAAAGAAATCAAAGCAGCTTTGCAAATGAAAGTTAATTTGCCATCAGGCGGTTACTTGTTTATCCAAACGACGGAAGCACTTACTGTAATTGATGTTAACAGCGGTAAATTCACAAATTCTGCGACTCAAGATGAAACAATTCTTAAAACAAATATTGAAGCTGTTCACGAAATTGCCCGTCAATTAAGACTTAGAAACATCGGCGGCATGATTATCATTGACTTTATTGATATGACAAACCGAGTTGATAAACTTGCCATGATGGAAGAACTAGAATTGGCTGTAGAAGCTGATAAAGCAAAACCTCAAGTCGGTCAACTTTCTGATTTAGGACTTGTTGAAATGACAAGACACAGACAAGGTCAAGCAATCAGTGAAATTTTTGCAAAACGTTGTCCACACTGCCAAGGTAACGGCTATATTATGGAAGATATTAAATTCGCGTCAGCTACTTCAGAAGGCGAATACAGAGCAAAGGCAGCGAAATTAAAACTTCCAATGGGCGGTAAAAAGAAATTTAATAACAATAATAAATTCAACAATAAACCGCAAGAAGAAATCAAAGAAACAGTAGTTCAAGAAGAAAAACTTGAACCAATTACCGAAAATCCTTCTGTTGAGGCTCAAGTTGAAGTTCAAGAAATTAAGCAAGAAAAAGAGGTTAAAAAATCTCGCGGTAGAGGTAGACGCAAGGTAAAAGAAACTGAAGTTAAGGCTGAAAATATTGCTCAAACAGTAATTAATGAAGCTTCTGAAATTGCGCCTGTTATTGCAGAAGATGCCGCTAAAAAAACTGAAGAACCGGCTGTAGAAGAAAAAACTCAGGTAGTTGAAGAAAAAGTTGCAGAAGTTACTGCTGAAAAAGTAGAAGACGCTAAAACTGAAGAAACTGCGGAAGAAAAACCAAAAAGAACAAGAAGACCTAACAGGAATTCTCAAAAAAGAACAAGAAAGACGACAAAAAAGAATGTTGAAGAATAAAATTCTTACAATAATTATAGCATTAATGTTAGTTTCACCGGTAATTGCAGAAGAAGCTACCGGTGAGGCTTTAACACCAATTGCTAAAACAACGCAAGAAAATGTTCAAACTACGCAAGAAGAATTGCCGCAACTCGATACTATTCCATATAAACAACCTGTCAGCAAACGAAAAATGGCTAAAAAATTCTTAATAGGAATGGGAAGCGTTGCAGTTTCTTCAATATTGCTATTTTTAATTTTAACTGTTTATAACAAAATCCGTGAAAGCATTCTTGCACCGAAACAAGACCAACAATCCGGAGAAACTTCACTAGTAACACCGGAAAATTTAACAGATGCAGTTAAAACATTTTTAGATAAAACAAAATATTAAACAAAATGCGCTTTACAAAATTTATAAAGCGCATTTTGTTTTATCTTAATTCATTTGGTTGAAAACGAGTAAAATTATTTAAATATCCACCAATTGGGAGCATTGTATTTGTTCGATCATACATCTCCTGCGGAACCATTCTTGCTCGTTCTTGGGCTTCTAACCTTGCATTATAATCACTATTTTTTTGATATTGCTTTACCTTAACTTCTTGATAACAACTAACTTGAGCGTCATTATCAGTCATTTCACGACATTCTTTAATTGAACTGTCAAAATCAGTTTTTCTTTTATACCAATATGATGCCGTTTCATTTAATTTGCCAATGCCCTTAGGCTCTTCAATATTAATAAACGCATGAGGCGCAAAATCTTTCCATTCCGGCTCATTTACACCATTTATTGTAACTACCTCATCTGCAATAACTGCAAATGGAATCAAAAGGGTTAATAAAATTAAAATCTTTTTCATCAAAATCAATCCTTTTTATATCTTATATAAATTATAGTATCATTTTGACGTAATAATTTCAAGCTAACTAACGTATTCTTTATACAAAACTTCGCTTACAATAAGCGCTACTGTTCAGCAAAATGCAAATTGATTAAATATACGTAAATTTGAGATTAAGCACTGGACTATTTCGTCGCCCAAATAATCGCCGCTCCTCGCAATGACTTGGCGTCAAGCTTCCCAGCGTGCCGTCATTCTGAAGCCGATTTTACACTTCACTTCCTTGTTAGTAGTGATACCTACAAGCTCGGAAGTGTATTGTAAAATGAAGAATCCAACTTTTTAATAACTATTATTTTATTTCCAAACCATCCAATAATCGTATTTAACCAATAAAAAATCTTAAAACAACTTTCCACTTTCCATTTTATCAACCCTCTCCCGCCTTCTCGTTTTCCTCTCAATAGTTAATAATACCCTCTCCCGCCTTCGGCACCCTCTCCATGTAGAATAAAAAAAAGGAGAGGGACGCAAGACTCGTTTATTTGAATATCATAAGCGCATCCCCTCCCTTGACGCATCTTACATCATCCCCTCTCCTATGGAGAGGGCTAAGGAGAGGGTTTTATAAATATATTAACAATCGCTCGTAAATCAAAATTTTTACGAAAAGTAAATAACACCCTCTCAAGAATTTCTAAATTCAAGGACTAAATCAACTGAAAAATTTTTATGTCCTTTCATTAAGAAATTCTATCTCTCCTAAGGAGAGAATTATCATTGTTACAATTCCTTAATATTCTACTCCAAATTTAGCAACTTTTATTTTGTTTTAGACTTTATTAATATAAGGTTAGAAAAAAGTAGGAAGGCGCCTATATGTCATCAATTAACAGTAATTATTTGATTTTACCTCAAAATTATTATCAAAACTCTCAAATCCCATGTGCGCCTGCATTTCGTGAAGGAGCAGAGTCAAATCCACTCCCTGCACAAGCAACACAGCCACTATCGTATCCACCAGATACGGTAGAAATTTCTGCTACAAATAAAATCAAAAAGCCAAAAGAAAAAATGTCCACAGGTGCAAAAGTAGGCGTAACCGCTTTGGGCATTTTGGGCAGTTTAGCAATTGGTGCTGTATGTTTTGCAAAACATCAATCAGGCAAACTTACAAAGTTGTATAATGAAAAAATGCAACTTGTTAATCTTGCAGAAAAAATTGATTTTAAAGAAGCAAAAACTGTCGAAGAAGGGATAAAATTTGCAAAAGATGTTTTAAAAATCGGTGAAGTTGACAGCAACTTTACGCTTGATGCCATAAATTATGCAAACAGAGGACTTGTTGATGTAAGTAATGCTAATAAAGGGCATTTATTTATGCCAAAAAAAATGCATTTTGTAGACGCAAAAGATGAATACTCTGCTTGTGTTATCCAAACAATAGAAGCTCCTGATTTTGGTGAACTTTACATCAACTCTAAAAACTTTAATAACAAATATTTGGATGAATGGTTGAAGGCATCTCTAGGTTTAAATAAAAAAGAGGTAGCTGAAACAGCTAAAAAGACAACTGATACTAATAAAAAACAATTCACTTATTTTGTTCAACCTGATAATCATACAAAGGATTTGCTTAGCAGGTATCGCAAAGACACAAATTCATTAACTATTACTGAAAAAAGAGATTTGAAACAAACTCTAATAAATGCCTCTGAAATTAGGGATGCACACGTAAAAAGAGCACCATTAACAACTTTAAATATTTGGAAAAATGATTTAACTAAAGCCGGAATTAAAGTTGATGTTGAAGAATTTAAAAAATTGTCAACTGAAAAACAGGCTGAGCGATTAAATGAATTGCTTTCTCAGTTACATGAAAAAATAGGTAAAAACTTAGGTGTTCCCGTTCCCTTTGTAACCGCAAGAAAAACCATTTACCATGAAATGGGACATTTGCAAGATTTTGCGAAAAACTTAAAAGAATTAGATTTGAAACATTGGAAATTCTCTTGGAGTGAAGCGTGGAAGGAAGCTGATAAAAATGTCAAAGAAGGTCATCTGTTTAAAAGCAATCATTCTGCTGAAATTGAGCATGTTGACAACCGTTGGGGTGGTTTAACTTATAAAGGCTACAAAGAATTGTTTGAAAAGGACCCTGCTAAATTCAAAAAGCGTTATCCGGATTTGTATGAATTTCTAACAAATCAAGAGCATCAACAAACTGCGGGTAAAATTTCAGAGTATGCTCAAACAAGTATTGGAGAATTTATTGCAGAAACTTATGCAAAAATGGTGCGCGGAGATAAAATACCAGATGATGTTATGAAGCTTTATGAAAAATATAACGGGCCGAAGTTGGGTGGTTAGATAGCAGATTGCGTTCAATATAATGAATTGCTTCGTCGCCAGAATGCCCCTTGCTCATCGCAATGACTTGGCGTAATACTTTTAGCATGCTGTCATTACGAAGACGTTTAGCCCGAATGATACAAGCTTAAGAGATTTATTTGTTTTCAAGAAATTCACATTTTTCTTAATCTCGTGTTATAATCAGAGTAAAAATAATTGGAGAGTTTACATGATTAACAAAAAAGCCTTCACGCTTGTAGAAATACTTCTTTGTATAGGAATTATCGGAATTGTTGCCGCTTTAACCGTTCCACAACTTGTAAATAGAACAAATCAGTCTACTCTTGGTATAACATTAGCTAAAACAATTGAACTTACACAAACTGGTATGACAAATATTATACAAGAAGCAAATCGTAATAGTGAAGATGGAAATGCAGTAGTAGGACTTTCGGCTATTCAAAAGAAAAACATTGGTCTTGATGGTGAAGATTATATTATGGACGATGATAATTACGGAAGTCTGTTAAGAGGATTTTTCAATACTGAAGATTTTAATGATTATACAATCGCAAATATAAAAGATTATACCGGCACTGATATCAACGAAGCAATATCAGCAGATTTAAATGCGTTTAAATTTAAGAAATTAAATTCTGCGGTAATTTTTCAAAAAGCTAAGAATTTAGATAATGCAGAAAAAGATACAATTATTGCCAGAGTTATAATTGATGCGAACGGTGTTGCCGCACCAAACAGATTTGGAGAAGATGTGTTTTTATTTGGTTTAACAAATAACGGAACATTAATTCCAGCCGGTTCGAAGCAATATAATGATTTTGATGATAATGTTGCCGTAGATGCTTGTGCAGATACAGCCGGAGATGGTTTAGCTTGCGCAGCAAGAGTTATGGCAGACAAGTGGGAAATAAAATATTAAAAATAATAGCGTTTTATATATGTTAAGAAGGAGAAAATAAACATGGCAGAAGCAAAAATTTTGGCAACTATTGATAGAACAGATACAGAACAATTACAAATTTCTATTTCAGAATATAAAGGTAAGAGTTATTTTAACTTGAGAATTTATTACACAACAGATGAAGGCGCTACTTGGCTTCCTACAAAAAAAGGTGTAACTTTCGCTCCTGATCAATTAGACGTTTTATCTGACGCTATAGAAGAAGCAAAAAAAGAGTTTATGGCAGAAGAGTAGAAATGAAAGGAAAGTGAGCAAGATGGAGCTTGGGAAAGTGAATAAGTGAATCGGTGAATAGGTGAATAAGTTCGTATTAAATATATTTAAATAAGAACGCGTTTATTATCGAAAATATCTAAAATGAACTTATTCACCTATTCACCGATTCACTTATTCACCTCCACCACTTTCCTCTTATTCGCTTATTCACAAATGACTATCCAAGACGAATTCATAGCAACAGTTTCACATGAAATGCGAACGCCTCTTACAAGCATAAGAGGTTTTTCGCAAACCCTTTTGAACTCATGGGATAAAATTAAAGACGAAGATAAAAAGAAATTTGTCGGAATTATTGAAGAACAGTCAAACCGACTTATTCACCTTGTTGAAAATATACTTTCAGTTTCAAAAATGAATGCAGGAAATCAAGTTCTTAAACAGGTCGACATAAATTCATGTATAAAAAAAGTTCTATCGATGCTTACTGAGCAATACAAAAAGCGCAAATTCGAAACTCATTTTGATAAAGAAAATCCGATTGCTTATATTGACGAGGATAAATTCCAACAAATTATGACAAACCTTATTGATAATGCGGCAAAATATTCTGAAAAAAATGTCATAATATCTACTGTGATTCAGAATGATAAAATTCAGATTAAGGTTAATGATTTTGGGGTTGGAATTAAAAAAGAAGATTTTGACAAAGTTTTTCAAAAATTCTCCAGACTTGAAAACCACCTTACAAGCAAGACGCAGGGAAATGGTTTGGGGCTTTATATAACAAAACAACTTGTTGAAAAAATGAGCGGACAAATTAGCTTTACCAGCGAATTTGGAAAAGGTACAACTTTTGAAGTTGATTTTCCTATCTATAATCCTGAGGAGGCGCTTAAATGCTCTCAAATGTCTTGATTATTGATAAAAGAAAAGAACTTTCAATAAAATATAAAAAAAGCATTGAAAACGCCGAAACAACTGCGGTTATTACGCGCAACTTGAAAGACGCCCTGCATTGCATACAATTTACAGAACCGGACATAATTATTGTGTCGGATAGTTTGAATGAAAAACTTTCTGACTTGTGCAACAAAATTAGGACTTTGACTTATAACACTCGCCCTGTAATCATTGCGCTTTCAAAATCAGCAGACACAAACGATAGAATTGAAGTTTTAAAAAACGGTGCCGACGATTTTTTGAGCGAACCCGTTAATATTGACGAGTTTAAAATTCGTATCCGAGCGCATTTAAGACGTGATATAGAATCTAATTTAGATAATAAAACATTGCTTCCGAACAGACGTTTTGTTGAAAAAAATTTGAAACGACTTTTGAATAGTGATAATAAGCCTGCAGTTTTGCTTTTAGGCTTAGAAAATTTGAAAAATTATAAGAGCGTTTATACGGATGTTGCAGGTGATAAACTTATACAAACGCTTGTTGCAATTATTAAATCAACACTCGATAACAATGATTTTTTGGGACAGTTTGATGATGAGAATTTTGTAATTATTACAAGCCCTTATACAGCAGAAAAAATGGCTATGTTTTTGACTTTTGCTTTTGATACTGTTGCGCCAAAATTTTATTCTGCACAAGACGCAAAACGCGGGTATATGTTGCTTAAAGGTGATAGAATGGCCGGCATGAGGGCAAATTTTGTGTCACTTTTGATTGGTGGAATTATAGATAATTACGAACGTATTGAGTCGGTTGAAGCGTTAGTGCAACGTTTATTTTCTATCAAGAAAATCGCAAAAATCCCAAATGGCTCAAATTATGCGATAGATAGGATTAAATTGGCAGGAGAAAATTCAATTGTAGCGCCAAAAATTAATAATTTTGTGTTTATAAAAGAGCCGGATTCTGCACTGTCTTTGCTTTTAAGAACAACATTAGAGCTCCAAGGGTACGATGTAACAGAAGAATTAGACTTGAATTCTACTGAACAGCCGGCAGTTTTGATTATTGATAGCGAAGACGATTTGTCTGGGTTGAATTTCTGTAGAGAGATTAAAAACAACCAAAATTTTGTAAATACTAAGATTATTGTAACGACGACTGTGCACGAAAAAGCTACAATTTTGGACGCAGGAGCGGATTTGTATTTGCCAAAACCTTATGAAATTTCAGATTTGATAAGGTGGATAGAGTTTTTTAGAGATGAGGGGTGAATAAAATTCACCCCTGCCTATTCAATAATTAAAAGTTGGGGCCCCCAACTCTAGTTGTTTATTTTTGTTTCAATATATGCACAAATATTTTCAGTTGTTTGTTTGATTATATAATCCATTCTTGCGTTAAAATCCTCATGTTCTGTATGAATAAATCCCAAATATCTTCGATATATCTTAAAATTTGCGTATTTCTTTTTGTAAAGACTTAACCCCAAAAATTTTATTCTTGTAATATTATGGTGCTTGCTTTTTGTATATAAAAATCTTAAAAAGTTATACAAAGAAAATGAATACCTTTTAAATCTTTTAAATTCTGACCAACAATCAGCATTTTTAATATTTGCTTTTGTATAGAATTTAGGATTAACTCCAACAAAATATTCTTGCATTTTTTTATATAAATAGCTTCTATTCTTTTTATTTACCATGTCATAATAACTAAATATATGACGTAGTGATATGTTGACTAATTCTTTTGCATATAATTCTGCATTTTTAGTTTCTTCCAATATTTCATCAATTTTTTGACTAAAAATAATAGGTGCATCTAGATATTTACAATCTTCTTTGGCATAGCCTTTCACTACACTAGAAGAAATATTTACTCTATAGTGATATAAACATTCTTTCTCACACATTATTTTCTTTGCATTTATAAAATTTTTAATTGAATACACACAATCAGGCAATACATACCCTAAATCTTCTGTAAAGAAATTATTATTTTCAAAAACCAGCTCTCTTTTTACAAATTTATTCCAATCTTGAAGAGGTGACCTAAAAATAAAATCAATACATTCTTCTGATGAATATGTTGTTTGTAACATTTCAATAGGAAAATTCGCTAATGAATAGTGAGGATTATTTTCAAAAGACCTTGTTTTTTGATTATACATATTAGAAGCAAATACTATCAAATCTGCATTATTTTTTGTAGCTTTTTTGTACAATAATTCACATGTGTTTTTTTCTATAAAATCATCACTATCAACAATTTGAATATATTCGCCAGTTGCAATTTTCAACGCTTGATTACAGGCATAGGAAAAACCCATATTTTTTTCTAAAAAAATCAATTTTACATTAGAATTATTTTGTTCATATTCTTTAGCTATTTCAGAATTACTTCCAGTAGCGCCATTATCAATTATTATAATTTCAATATTATCCAAAGTTTGATTCAATAAACTATCAATACATTCTTTAAAATAATCTTCCTTCGGATTATACACAGGAACAATTAAAGATACTTTTGCCATTTATTTTACCCTTTTCTTCCATCTTATTAAATTTAATATATTTTTTATTTTATAATTATTTTCTTGATAAACTTTATAAAACGAACAATTTAAAATAATATTTTTGTGTCCATTCATATAATTTTCTTTTCTGAATATAAAATTTTTAAGTAAAAAGATAAAATAGTTATTATTCTGGATTCTTTTAATTTTCATTCTTAAAATCTTATTTAATTTTTCTAATTGATTATCAGAATATATATTTTTATCAAGACAATTAAAATATTCTTTCATTTTAGCAAAATAAATTGGCTTATTTTTTGAATGTATTAAATTGTAAAACAATAAAAGTTGTTCAATATTTATTGTTACAAAAGGAAAAGCGGATTCTTCATTTAATTTTTTATCAACAATCAATTTTGAAATTTTATCAAACAACATAAAGTTAAACATAAAATTTTTACAATTTTTTTGTTTTAAAGATTCTACAACTCCTCCACCAAGATTTGTTCTATAATTATATAATTTGTCTCTTACAATTCCGATTTTTTCTGCATTCAAATAATTATTAAATGTAAAAAATGCATCAGCTCCGGCAGAACCAAGTTCTTCATCAACAAAATTATTATTATCTACAATAAAACTTTTTCTATAAAACTTATTCCAAGCTTGTGTTGGAAAATGCAAGATATAATCTTTTACATCTTCAAATTTGAAATAAGAGTTATCATATTTCAATGGAATTTGAAAAAATGTATAAAACGGATCATCTATAAAATCTTGTTTTTCTTCATCAAACACATTAGAGCAATATATAGTCATATCTAAATCAGAATTATTCAATTTATCATGTAGAATTTGAATCGCATTTTTTTCAATCCAATCATCGCTATCAATTATTGCTAAAAATTCACCTTTTGCTTGCCTTATACCTTCATTAACCGCACCGGCAAATCCTTTATTTTTTTCAAATTCTATTAAATTAATTCTAGAATCTTTTTTTGCATATTTTTTTAAAACATCCGAACAGTTTCCTGTTGATTCATTATCTACAAGAATAATATCTAAATCTTTAAATGTTTGATTAATGATACTTTCAATGCATTTCTCTAAATATTTTTCAGGCGGATTATATACTGGAACTATTATTGAAACTTTAGGCATTCACAACCTCCTTCAATCCTTCTTCAATTGTATACTTTGGAACAAATCCAACTTCGTTATTTAATCTCGTGCTGTCTCCAACAACTCTCACCTGTTGCGGACTTGCTTGTTCATTAAAAATTACGAGATGTTCTTTATTCATAATTTTTGCAATTTTCATTACATAATCATGAATAGTTGTATCTTTTCCGGTGCAAATATTTACAACTCCTTCAACATCGCTATCCAAAAACTTTACAAAAGCTGCTGCAATATCTTTTGTATAAATATAATCTCTTACCAAGCTTCCGCTTCTTATGGTTACAGGCTCTTCTGCTCTCAAATGATTAATCACATCAGAAGTTAGCCTTCTTGGGTCAGTTTCTTTTCCGAAAGCAGAAAAAATTCTTCCCCAACCGAATGAAACACCATTATTTTTACAATAAGATTCTGAAATTTGATGCACAAAATCTTTACATTGACTATAAATATTGATTGGTTCTGCAGGCATTGTTTCTTTTAATGTTTCGTTATGATAACCGTATTCGGCATAAGTTCCCGCCATTACAACACGTTTTCCACCATATTTAACAAATGATTTCAACAAATCAATTGATGAAGTAAGAAAATCAAAATTGCTGTTATCATTAAACAAACCTGTACTTAACCACGCATAATGCAGTAAATATTCCGGTTTTATTTCCGATAAAACTTTATCTATCGAATTTTTATCAAACAAATTTGCTTTAACAAATTTGACATCTTCATTATCAATTTCATCACCTATTGTTAGAGCATAAATTTCAAATCCGGCTTGTTTAAGAAAAGGTATCGTTTCTTTTCCAATCAAACCTGTACCTCCGGTTATAAATACTTTTTTATTTCGCATTACAACAATCCTTTCTCTGAACTCCCATTCCGTCTGCGTAAGCCTGATGTGTCCACATGTATTCCCATTTACCAAAACGCCCAATAGACTCAATATTTTGTTCTTTCAAATAATCCAATACTATTTGACGATTTTTATATATATCTTTGTCAAAAATCACATTGGCATATTTTTCAAACCTTATGTCTTTAACTACAATATCTTCCGGTTTGCAAACACCCATTTCGATAAGTTTTGAAACTGTATTTTCTAAAACAATTTCTTTTTCCGGTATTTTTGCATTATTAGAGAAAAATATTTCTGCCTGTAATGAACTACAACCAACCGGAACATTATCAGGCGATTTTAAATTCGGCGAATAAACTCTTGAAGATAATATATCTTCGTCATAAATGTAAAACCACAAATATTTCGCAATATCAGGCTTATTGAACCCTAAAGAAACCATATAGCCGGAAGTAAACATTAAATTTTGTGCCGCAGTTTTTACATTTGCAGGAACATTATCCAACATATTTATTATTTCAGGCATTGGTAAAGTAGAAACCAGCCTTGTATATTCTGCTTTTGTCCCATCTTTAAAAGTTACAATTTTATTTTTTGTATCTATTGCTACAACTTCTTTATTAAATTTAATCTCTAAACCCTCTCTTGTAGAGTTCAATATACTTCTGAAACCTCCTTTTTTAGGATATTTCATAATTTTTGCATAATAAAAACATTCATCTTGAGTTTCAAATGCACCCTTTAAAACTTGTTCCAAATCAGGAGTATACATACGTTTACCAACCCATTTTGTTTCTAGTTCTTCCGGTTCTACACCCCAATATTTGCGAGTATATTTATAAGGAAAATTATGTGCAAAATAATCTCCATATTGAACTTGCAACCATTCTCCATAATCTTTTAAATTATCTATCTCAACATGTTTACGATTAACAAAATCACAAATTATTTTAGTTTTCTCTTCTGTCGATAAAGGCGCCAAATTATTTTGTGCAGGATGTCTTAACCACAACCCTTTATAATAGTTTGAAGGGTATGGCACATGTTCAAACAATTCCCCTGACTCTTTAAATTTATTCACAATATATTCATCTTGTGCAAAACTAAAATGCACAAATTTGTCAAAGCGAAAACCATCAATTGTAAAATTTCCGCACAATCCGCCCCAGTCGTTATTTTTTTCATAAATAACAACTTTTTCACCGGATTTTTCCAAATGATAACCCGCTGAAATGCCTGCAATTCCACTTCCTAATATTACTGTTCCCATTTTGTTCCTTTTTGTTTTGTGTATTGTCCTCTCCCCTGCGGGGAGATAGAATTCTTAATGAAAGGGTCTCAAGATTTGTTATTTGATTGTGCCCTTGAATTTAGAAATTCTTGAGAGGGTGTTATTTTTTAAGTTAATAAAACCCTCTCCCTAACCCTGTCTTGGATTATTCGGGCGAGCATAACATTCCAATAATTACAAATCCTAACGGATTTTACTATTATTTACATGTTATTTGCTCTTACGGGCTTACGCCCTACCGAAAATCCGCTCCCCCGAGGGAGGGGATGATGTGCTTCCCGAGGGAGGGAATGCGCCATTGTCGTTCATGCTTCTTGTAATTGTACAATTGCAAAGAGCAATGATTATCAGAGAGACGAAGCAATCCATAAAGATAAGCCCCCACCCGCATCTGTAGCTTTCGGCACAGCCTCAAGCACATCTGCGGCCTCCCCCTATAAAGGGAGGCAATTCTCTCTAGACAACCTACTCTTCCCACATATATCCTTTTGCCATGTGGTTTTTGATTTGTTGCTTAGAAAATTCAAACATATCATTGCTATTAAGCGCTTCTTTATACCAATCAACAGTATATTCAATTGCTTCATAGAAATTTAACATAGCTTTCCATTGCAACATTCTATATGCTTTTGTAACATCCAAACTCAACAAAGTGTTTTCATGCACCATATTCGGAGTTGATTTATCAACAACTCTGCCTTTGCCATAGTATTTTGTTAAATACTCGCAAACTTCCCAAACTGTTTTATTACATTCTATTGGTGGGCCAAAGTTAAATCCTTGTGCGTATTCAACAGGGTTTTCCATTAATTTTTGACCAACTCTTAAATATCCGCTAAGTGGTTCTAAAACGTGTTCCCAAGGACGAGTTGCTTTTGGACTTCTGATTTCAATATCTTTATTTTCTTCAATAAATCTGATACAATCCGGAACCAATCTGTTATCAGACCAATCGCCACCACCTATAACGTTTCCGGCTCTAACGGAAGCGATAGCTTTGCCGTGTTTTGCGTAATCTTTTGGATTGAAATATGAATTTCTATATGAAGAAATCATTAATTCGGCACAACCTTTAGATGAAGAGTATGGGTCGTATCCACCCATTCTATCAGTTTCTTTGTAACCCCAAATTTGTTCAACGTTTTCATAACATTTATCAGATGTAATCATAACAACTGTTTTAATGCAGTCAAACTTTCTAACCGCTTCTAAAACATTAAGTGAACCTATTACGTTTGTTTCATAAGTATATTTAGGATTGTCATAAGCAGTTCTTACAAGAGCTTGTGCTGCAAGGTGAAAAACAATTTCAGGTTGGTATTTTGCTATTGTTTCTTCTAATTTTTCACCATCTCTCATATCGCCGCGAACATCAGCAAAAATATGTTCTTTAAGATGAGAAGCGCAATAGTTGCTTCTTATTGAATATGGATCAAGCGCATAACCTACAACATTTGCGCCAAGCATAGTTAACCAAATTGATAACCAGCTTCCTTTAAAACCAGTATGTCCTGTAACAAGAACAGTTTTCCCCTTATAAACATTGTTAAAATTCGACATTAATTATTCTCCTTGTTATAATTTTTCCACCACTCAATAGTTGATTTTAAGCCCTCATCCAAGCTGTATTTCGGTTCCCAACCGATTGATTTTAGTTTTTCATTGTTTCCAACTACAACCTCATCACCAAACGCCGCAGGAATTGCACCCCAAAGAATTTCACCTTTAAATTCTGTAAGTTCAGCGATTTTGTTTACGATATATTTGAGCTGAACAGGTTTTCCGGAACAAATATTAACCGCGCCTTGAATATCACTTTCAAGCAACGCAATCACAGCCACAGCAACATCATAAGCTGACAAATAATCTTGATATTTTTCACATGTGCTAACCTTAACCGGTTCATCATTTAACATTGTATTGATTACATACGGAATCAATCTTTCTTTTCGTTCGTATTTCCCATACAAATTAAAAATTCTTGCCCATTTGAAATCAACATCATTATTTTCACAATAAGTTTTCGCAACTTTATAAAGCGCCGATTTTGATTGCCCATAAAGAGATTTATTTTCTAATGGCGTAATCTCTTCCGAAAAATATCCATATTTGAAATCATATTCAGAAATGCTTCCGGCACCTAAGAATTTTTTACCGCCTGTTTGACAAAAATTCTTTAACAAATTCAAAGAAGCTTCTGCCCAGTCTAAATTAACATTATGACTGTGAACTTTTTTATCACCATACCACGCCATGTGAATAAGAGTTTTAAAAAAATTTTCTTTAAAAAAAAGACTTACTTCATAATTGCTTAACAAGTCCAATTTGATTATACGCAAATTTTCTCTTGGTTCAATTTTTTGCAAATGCTCAATTGCGCATACTTTATACCCTTTGTCTAATAATTGATTTAAAATTTCTCTACCTATAAGTCCGGTCGCACCTGTTAGTAAAATTTCATTATCCATTAAATAACTCCTACTTTACCTACAAACGCATTCTGCTTATCCCAAACTTTCCAAGGTGCGTTGCCTTTTTCCCAATATTCGTTTAGCTCGATTTTGTCGCGTAAAGTATCCATTGGACGCCAGAAGCCCGAATGTTTAAATGCATTCAATTGTCCATCATGAGCGATATTTTCAAGCGGACGACGTTCAAAAATTTCATTTGGCTCATTGCTTATATAATTGAAAACTTGAGGTTCGCAAACAAAGAAACCGCCATTAATCCAAGCACCGTCGCCTTGAGGTTTTTCCTTGAACGAAGTAATTGTGTTATCACTTCTTATATCCAAAGCTCCAAATCTTCCTGAAGGCTGGACTGCCGTCATTGTCATCAATTTTCCGGATTTTTTATGAAATTCCACCAATTCTGAAATATTAACGTCGCTCACACCGTCGCCATAAGTTAATAAAAACGGCTCATCCCCAACATACTCTTCTGCTTTTTTAATTCTTCCGCCGGTCATTGTATTTTGACCGGTATAAAGCATTGTAACTTTCCAAGGCTCTGTACGCATTTTGTGAAGCTCGATTGTATTAGATTTCATATCAATCGACAAATCCGAATATCTTTGATAATAATGCACAAAATAATCTTTTATCATGTGAGATTTGTATCCTGTTAAAATCACAAAATCATTGAACCCATAATGAGAATAAATCTTCATTATGTGCCACAAAATAGGATACCCGCCGATTTCAACCATTGGTTTCGGCTTAGAAACAGTTTCCTCGCCTAATCTTGTACCCAATCCGCCAGCCAGAATTAGAACCTTCATAAACTCCCCTTTCGTATTTTAATTTCTATATTTAATATCGTTATAACCTTGTATGCAGAATCAAAAATCGCTATATTTTTTACTGAAAAAATACGCTCTATGAAATTTTTTTTAATTTTATAATTTCTTACCAAAAGTTTTACAATCTGTTTTTGTAAATCTTTATCTGTAGTCAAAAAATCTAATTGACGATGCTTAATTCGTTTTGCTATTTCAGCTACTTTTTGACTTTTTTCAATTGAAATTCCTTGACCTTCGCAACGATAATCCAACAAAACTTCCGGAATAACATAAAATTCGCCTTTAAAAATTAAACGACTATAAAGCTCAATATCATCGCAAACTTCATTATCTTCCCTATATAAAAATTCTTGCAGATTTTCTTTTTCAACTCTTATCATCAAAGATGAATGCACAAGAAAATCACGCACTAAAAAATCCAGCAATCTTGGTCTTAGTGGAGCTTTCACAATTTTATCCTCCGGAAATCTCCTAAACCAACTCGCAACTAATACAACATTTGGATTGTTATCCAAAATTTCTACTTCTTTCTCAAATCTCGTAGGTAATGCAATATCATCAGAATCCATTGCTGCATAGTATTCACCACGCATATTTTTTATTCCGAAATTTCTCGCAACTGCGCAACCGTGGTTTTCTTTTAGCTCAAAATACCTTATACGCTCATCTTGATAACTTTCAACAACCGATTTTACATCAGTTTGAGATGCGTTATTAATTATAATAAATTCAAAATTCTTGTAAGTTTGAGTTAAAACACTCTCAATTGCAGCCCTAAAATCACTCTCTTTAGTATTGTATACCGGCATTATTACTGAAATTTTTACTTTTGAATTTTCTTCCACGACTCTAAGCTTCCCAATAAACTTCTTTCTACATTTTGTATACTATGTATCGAACGCAATATTAATGCACATGTTCATGCTATCATGGAAATATTTTTTGTACAGCTAAAAATTAAAATATGTAATATTATTTACATATTGAAATAAATTTGTTTATTTTATACATTCGACATTTTGCACACAATATAAACTAAGAGACAGACTTATTCTATAATTAAGAGTTATTATTATAATGTAGTATCATCTATTCTTGCGTGCGGATGCGCATTTTCGTAAACATCTTTCATATGTTTCATTGAAATGTGGGTATAAATTTGCGTATTTGAAATTCCGGCATGTCCCAAAAGTTCTTGAACAACTCTTAAATCTGCGCCATTTTCAATAAGTTTTGTAGCAAAGCTATGTCTAAATACGTGTGGCGTAACTTTTTTAGGTAATTCGATTTTTTCAACAGTCTCATTAATAACTTTTCTAATAGTTTTGTTTTGCAAACGATATCCTGTATTATTTATAAACAGCGGTGTATCATCATTTATTTCATTTGTATTGTATTCCGGTGCAATGAGTTGTCTTGCTGTATTTATATATTGATTAAGATAGTCTTTTGCTCTATCAGAAACCAAGACAATTCTTTCTTTTGCACCTTTACCAAAAACACGAATTTCATTTTCGTCTAAATTTAAATCACCAAAATTCAGATTGCTCAATTCTGAAACACGCATACCGGTTGCCCAAAGAAGTTCAAGAATAACACGATTTCTAAAACCAGCAGGTGTTTCAATTTTTACATTATTAAGGATTTTTTCAACTTCATCAGGAGTTAAAAATTTAGGTAAAGATTTCGGGCGTTTTGGAGCTGACAACGAAAGAGCCGGATTTGTATCAATATATCTTTCTCTAAATAAAAATTTATAAAAAGTTCGAATTGCTGCAACTTTACGCGCAATTGTCGTTTTTTTATAATCAAACCTTTGGATAAAATGCAAATATTCGCGTAGTTTATTAAAATCAACTTCTGTGCAACTTGCATTATCAAGCCAAAGAATATAACTTATGATATCTGATGAATATGCAGAAAGCGTATGGTCTGAAAAATTTTTTTCCACACTCAAATAAGTTTTAAAATCATCTAAATACTGTTTTTCACTCTCTTTCATAGCTATCATTATAAAATATTGTAAAAATGTTTGCAAGAAACAGTTGTTATTGCAAATTGTAAAGCTTTAAAATAATTGTTTAACAACCTTTAATACATATATATTAAGGGCAACACACTTTATTTTGCATGTAAATTTATATTAAACTTTTCATTTTACAACTTTACATTTGATTCCATTTAAAATAGTATGATAGTATAGTGGTATAGTATAGAAAAAATAAAAGAGGAATAATTGTGGACAATTTAGGACCAGATATTTTCGGAAGAAAAGATATTGAAAACATTCAATCATCAGATAATATGACTCAACAACCGGCTCCAGGCATCAGCCCTGCAAAAATTAAAGTTATCGGTGTTGGTGGCGGCGGCGGAAACGCTGTAAACAGAATGATTAAGTCAGGTTTGACAGGCGTTGAATTCTGGTTAATGAATACAGATTTGCAAGTTTTGCAATATTCAACTTGCAAGAACAAAATCCAACTTGGTGCTAAATTAACAAACGGTCTTGGTGCAGGCGGTGAACCTCAAGTTGGTGAAAAGGCTGCTGAAGAAGCACAACAAGAAATTACAAGCGCAATTGAAGGCGCTGACATGGTATTCGTAACTGCCGGCATGGGCGGTGGTACCGGTACAGGTGCAGCTCCAGTTGTTGCTAAAATTGCTAAAGATTTGGGAATTTTAACAATCGGTGTTGTTACAAAACCTTTCTCTTTTGAAGGTAAGAGAAGACAAAATCAAGCTCAACAAGGTCTTGAAAAATTAAAAGAATCTGTTGATGCTCTTATCGTTATTCCTAACGACAAATTGTTAGACGTTGTTGATAGACGTGTATCACTTCAAGAATCATTTATCGTTGTTGATGAAGTTCTTCTAAGAGGTGTTCAAGGTATTTCCGACATCATCACAATTCCTGGTTTGATTAACGTTGACTTTGCGGACGTTAAAAGTGTAATGGCTGCATCAGGTTCAGCTCTAATGGGTATCGGACGTGGTACAGGTGAAGGCAGAGCAATTGAAGCTGCTAAGATTGCTATCAATTCTCAACTTCTTGAAACTTCAATCAATGGCGCTTCTGGTGTTATCGTTAACATCACAGGTGGCCCTGATATGACATTGCACGAAGTAACTGACGCTACAAATATTATTAATGATGCAGTTCTTGATGATGCTAGAGTAATCATTGGTGCTGTTGTTGATGATAACATTCAAGGTGAAATCCAAATTACAGTTATCGCAACAGGTTTTGAACTTAAATCTCAAATGCCAATCGAAGAAAAAGTTGAAAACCGTTCAATCAGCGCAGCAGAATTCTTCTCAGGTGCATTCAACAATACGCAACAACCAAAAGCTCCTACAATGTCTAATTTCTCAGACATTCAAATTCCGGACTTTTTGCGTAAATAATTAAAAAAAAAAGAATATTAAAAAAAAGCGACGAAACACATTTCGTTGCTTTTTTTTAAATATATTCTTGCAAATATATTTTGATATAGTACAATTGAGATATAAGGCGTATATCGCTAGGTTATGTGTGTATATTTGGAGAAGAAATGAAAATCAATGCTATCGGACAAACTCCTGCATTTGGAAGAAAACCAAATGCTAAAGAAATGCAAGTTTATACAAGTTCGCTTAATCAAGGTTTAGAACTTTTGGGTAAGCAAGTTGACATTATTTTACATAACGCTTCAGCGCCTTCTGTTAAAGCTGAAAATGTTGGTATAGGTTCACTATTTTCTAGAACTTCTGTTAAAAAACTTTTTCCATTCTTAAAAGAACATGGAATTTCCGGAATTCAGCAAGAACCAAATGGATTAAGAAAAGCAAGTGATAATTCTCCATATGCTCCGGAATCAAGCGCAAAAAATATTCTTATGATACCGTTAGAAAAATTAACATCTAAAGAATATGGTCATATTTTGTCTAAAGAAACTTTTGAAAAAATTGTTGCAAATAATCCTGACAAAAAAAATGTTAATTATGATTACGTAAGAAGCGCTTATGATATTGCATTAAAAGAAGCTTTTAATAATGCAAAAGAATCGAAAGAATTTTTGGATTTTAAAGCTCAAAAAGAAGCCAAATATGAGCAAAGCGCGATTTTTCATATCTTAAGCACAATAAATGATGGCAAAAAATGGTCAGCCTTGGATTTGGGTTTATATTCTACAGCAGATAAGAAGAAAGCTGCGGCAAGAATTGCTGAAATTAAGACTCAATACAAAAACGACTATGACTTTTTTATCTTCAACCAAATGATTTTAGAAAAAGAAAATGAAAAATCAAATAAATTAGCACAAGAAACAGGATTGAAAATTATTGGTGATTCTCCGGTTGCGCAAACAGCAGTTGACGAGTGGGTTCATAAAAATTTGTTTTTAAAAGGTAAAGCAATTGGTTGTCCTCCTGATTATTTCTCAAAAAGCGGTCAGCGCTGGGGATTTAAGTATTATGATCCGGAAAAGATTTTTAATAAAGACGGCTCTTTAGGAGAAGCTGGTGAAGTCTTAAAACAAAAATATGAAGAATATTTTGCAAGCTTCCCTGGAGGAATTAGAATAGACCACGTTATTGGTTTGATTGATCCGTTTATTTACACAACAGCTTCTAAAAAAATGACGTCACAAAATTCAGGTAGAATTTATTCAATTGAAGGCAAATACAAGAAACATAGTTTGGATGAATATGCTATGCTTTTCACAAAAATAATTATGCCTGCGGCTGAAAAATACGGATTAGATAAATCTTCACTAATTTGCGAAGATTTGGGTGATGCGACAAAGCCTGTTCAAGAAATAATGAAGAAATTAGAGTTATCCGGCATCTCTGTAACACAATTTGACCACAGAGGTGCAACAACTCCTGCTAAAAATACTATTATGATTGGCTCACATGACAATCAATCATTTTTGGAATACGTAGAAAGTATATTTAAAAACGTTAAAAATAAAGGATTTTTACGCAAAACAAGATTGCTTGCCAATGATACTGCGCCAAAAGGAGCTACTACAAAAGAAATTAAAGAATATCGTGAAAGTATTAGAAAAGATAGACGTAATTTTATAGCAGCAAGTTTTGCGGAATTATTTACAAGTCCTGCAAAGCGTGTTCAAATTTTCTTTACAGACTTTTTCGGAATTGCAAAAACTTACAATCGTCCGGGGACTAATACCGGTAATTGGTCTTTAAGATTAGATGAAAATTTTGAAGAAGATTATTATAAAGCTGTAGCTGCAGGCAAAGCGCCAAATTTTGCAAAAGCTGTTGCAACCGCTTTAAGACAGCGCGGTTTAGATAAAGGTAGAGATGAATTAATGCATAATTTGGACGAGTCTGCTAAAATCATCGCAAATGTATAATTTTTAATCTTAACTAAAAAAAGCGAGTAACATTATTACTCGCTTTTTACACATTTTTAATAAATCAAAAACTATCTTAATTTAACAGTTACTGATTTAGCTTTTTGAGTGTATTCTAATTTATCTTCTCTTGATAACCAGCCTAAACCCATTTCAGCAAAGTTTTCGTTCAAGCTAAGGTCTTTTTTCATCTTATTGATTGAAACTTCACCTTTGTTTGAAAGGTAGTTGTAAATTTGACCAGCTGATTCAATAATTTGTTCTTGGATACCTTTTCTTTCTTCTTTAACTTTTGCCATTTTAAATCTCCTTCTTAAATAGTGTCGTCTGTAAAAACTTACTCCTCAATTGTAGTAAAAATTTTCTTATTTTGCAATACTTTTGAACTGTATTTGTGATAAAATAGTCCATAAGGAGTATGTTATTAAATTTTATTAAAGTCGATTTTCGCACTAAAATTTTAGTCGATAAATATTTGGAGCTTATCTCTGTTGGCGTAAAACCATCAGAAATACTGGTGCTTGTCCAAAATTCAACTCTAAAAAAACAATTTAGCGATAAAGTTTTAGAAAAAATTAGTGTTAACGCAATCGAAAAATTGAACATACATTCTTTCTTTTCAATCGTCTATAATACCTTGATTGAAAATTGGTGTTTTATAGAAAATGCAATTCCGGCAGATAAACATTTTATCCTCCCAAACCTTGTTGGCTTGGAGGTTTCACAGTTTTTGTTAAAAGATATTTTAAAGAAAGTTGAAGTAAAAGGTTATAATTCAAAAAAATCATTACTTCACCAAATTTTTAGAAGATATTCGCTAATCGTTCAGAATAATTTAACAAATGATGAGGTTAAAGAGCGTTCAAAAATTTTGAAAGAATCTTTTGCTGATGATGCGGAAATTATTATAAAAAGATTATTGTCTTCGACTTTAAAAAGCAGAAGTTTAGACTATTTGAGACAAACGCTTATTTTTAATCATGTATATAAACACACTGATTATTTCAAAAATATTAAATATCTTTTAGTTGATGATGCGGATGAAATGACGCCAGTTTGTTTTGATTTTATCAAATATTTAAAACCTCAATTGAAAGATTGGATTATTTGTTTTGACTCGCTTGGTTCAAGCAGGTGTGGGTATTTAAGTGCTGATACGTCGATTGAATATAAGTTGAAGAGTGTGTTTGGAGAAGATGTTATCAATGATTATAAAACCCTCTCCCTAGCCCTCTCCCAAGGAGAGGGAACGCGCGGGGACGTTCAACATAGCGACTCGTGTCAAGTCATTGCGAGGAGCTGTGCGACAAAGCAATCCATTGAAAATGAAAAAGCCCCCACCCAAGGAGGGGGAATGCGCGAGGACGCTCATTCCGATACAACCCCACCCCCTACCCCCCTCCCTCAAGGGGCGGGGGAACGCGCTTACAACGTTCAAGATTTGCAAAATACTTTTCCGCAAGGTGAAATTATTTTCTCCAACATATTAGAAAATAAGCATGAAAGATTAGAAAATTTTACATTAACTTCTCTGTCTAAACGTGCGGAAATACTGGATTACACGATTGAAAAGATACAAAATTTATTCAAAAAAAACATCTTGCCAAAAGATATTACAATAATAACTCCACTGCAAGATGACATGCTTCATTTTACTTTGAGGGAAAATTTAAAATGCAATCTTCTTTTTCTATCAGGTAGCGAAAAACTTATTGATAACCAACTTGTAAAAGCAAGTTTGAACATCCTGAAACTTATGCTGGGGTTGGAAATTACAGAGATGGATTTGCGCGTAATTTTATCGGACTATGTTGGAATTCCGATTAAATATTGCCACAAGATTTTAGAAGTTTACAAACAATCAGGACTTCTTCCTGTCATGAAACTCGATTTTTATGATGATAAATATCAGAAATTTTATGAAGCATTTGAAAGCGGAAAAGAAAAAGTTGAAAACGGCAAATGCAAATTATCAAATGCAGTTTATACAATGTTCTATAGCGTTGTAAGTTACGTTGATGAAACAAAGATTAACAAGTTTAATTTCTTCATCAAACAATTGAAAGATTTTGAAAGCGTTTTGGGTTGGAAAAATGTAATAGAACGCGCTAATGAAATTATTGTTCAAATTGAAAACTCAATTATTGCAGAAAATCCAAGTTCCACTTTAGATATTAAAGATGATGATTTAATTGTCGCAACACCTCAAAAAATTATTGATAATAAGATTTCAACAAAATATCAATTTTGGCTTGATGTTTCTCACTCAGATTGGGTTAAAAACGATACCGGACCTTTGTATAATGCGTGGGTAATGCAGGCGGATTGGACAAAAGACGAATACACAATTGAAGATGATATCTTTTTATCAAAACAAAAAACTGCAAGAATTTTGAGAAAATTATTATTGCTTGCTAAAAATCATATTTGGGCTTGTTCAAGTTTATTTGACCCAACAGGTGCTGAAAATTTAGGCGGAATTGAAGATTATTTAGCAGGTGGCGACGATAACGAACCAATCGAAGATAAAAAAGTTTTCAAAATTATTCCGCGTGATGATCAAAAACCGGTTTTAGAATATAAAAAAGGCTCAATGGCAATTTCTGCCGTTCCTGGAGCAGGAAAAACCACAATATTACTTGCGCTTATTATAAAACTAATTAATCGTGGAGTCGTTCCAACAAATATTTTTGTTTTAACTTATATGGACTCTGCGGCTAGAAACTTTAGAGAGCGTATCAAAAATATGTGCCCAAATTCGACGCTTTTGCCTAACATAAGCACTATTCACGGACTGGCTTTAAAAATTTTGAAAGAAAATTCAAATTATGAAAGATTAAATTTGTCTTCCGATTTTGATATTTGTGATGATACGCAAAGAATGAGAATAATTAAAGGAATCGTGGGTAAATTTACTAAAACCGAAATGGAAGAATTTGACCGCGCAATTTCTGTTCTTAAACTCCAAGAAGGTAATATTGACACACCGTCTTCCGATAAAAAAATTGAGAAATTTAAAACATTTTTTAAAAAATATCAAGCGCAATTGAGAGAAGGAAATTTGATTGATTATGATGATATTTTGATTATGTCAGTTAAATTGCTTGAACAAAATTCTGATATTTTAGAATACTATCAAAATATTTGCGAATATATTATTGAAGACGAAGCGCAAGACTCTTCAGGAGTTCAACAAAAATTAATCGGACTTTTAAGCAGAAAACATAAGAATTTGATTCGTTGCGGTGATATTAACCAAGCAATTACTACAACTTTTTCTAACGCAGACGTAGAAGGTTTTAGAGCGTTTATTAAAAACGCAGATACAACAGTAGAAATGAACCATTCGCAACGTTGTACGCAAGATGTTATGACTTTGGCAAATAATCTTGTAGATTTTGGAAACGGAATTTTACCGAAAGCGTTTTTCACAAGTTACATGCAGGGAGTTAAAGGTAAAAATCCGGAAAGTGAAAATGCGATTTATTCTAAGATTTTTGAGAATGCGTTTGCAGAAAGAAATTTTGTTCTTAAAGAGATTAAAAATATTTTGACAAGAAATAAAGACGCGACTATCGGAATTTTATTAAGAAATAATTTCCAAGTTGCGAATTGGACGCATTTTATTAATGATGCCGGTTTAAAAACTATTACCAGAAGCGAGTCTTTAGGTCAAAAAGGAGTATTTAATACAATTTATTCAATCCTTAAATTTATTCAAAATCCTTTTGATAACGAAGTTTTGGTTTCTACTTATGAAACACTTTCAGACTTAGGATTTTATCGTCAAAGATTGCAATTAGAAATCAGAAATTCTGAAACTCCGTTTATTGAAAAAGATGGTGATGATATAGAATCAACAAGCCTTTCACAATTTTTGTGGGATATGCAATATTGGCTAAACTCATCAACACTTCCATTAGAAGAATTAGTTATAAGAATTGGATTATTTTATTACACAAGTGATATTGAAAAATCAAACGTGTATTTAATTGCAACGCTTGTAAAACGACTTAACGCCAGCGGTAAATTCGATTTAACTTTGCAAAGATTAGAAGAACTGTCTAAAAAACCATCTTTAAGCGGTTTTAAATTCTTCTCGGAAGAAGAAGATAAAGACGCCACAAAAGGTAAAGTTCAAATAATGACTCTGCATAAATCGAAAGGTGATGAGTTTGAATATGTATTTTTACCTGAAATGGCTGAAAAAAATCTTTCAATTGACGTAAATCAAGCTAAACTCAAAGCCTCATCTTTATTTATGGAAGAAGTTAAAGCGTTTAATCCAAAATACAAGCACAAATCAGAATTAGAGCTCAAAGAATTTAATTCTGAAGAAAGCTTAAGACTTTTGTATGTTGCGATTACAAGAGCGCAAAAGAAATTGTTTATCACAACATCGGCTAAAGCTAAAGGTTGGGGAAATAAAGAAGTTGAACAAACTCCGAGCGTGATTTTTTCAGGCGTTTTATGATAAATCATTAAGCCACTTTATAAGAACACGTACTTAAAACTCCGGTAGGATTGTCTGTTAAAATAGCGCTTTTTTTGTACGCATTTTGAGCTTTGGTGACCGCTACAGCTTCAGTTGTTGAGTATCCACGCTTCAACGAATTTTGAACAATATCTTTTGAGGATACGCTTGATGCCTGAAAAGCTGAAACTTCAACCTGATTTGTTGTATTTGTTTCTGAATCCGAGTCCTTTTTGGGAATATATTTCGACGCATCAAAACGATTCTCTTTTTCAGGCAATTCATAAATCATTTTTGCTTGAGGCTTGCCTTTAAAATGCGTACGAGAATATACCTTAGCCCCGTCTCCTTCGACTTTGTCATAAGGTGTATGCGCGTTTATAGTAATTTGTTTTGGCGTAAACGGAGATGTTAGTTGTCCATAAACTACATCAGGCGAATACGCGGATACTGCTTCCGTACTCATGATTGCTCTAACTTATAATATACTTATATACACTTATTATAAGGCATGTTTCATCCTCTCAAAAGCCTATTTTTAAAAAAACTTTACATAACTTTACAAAAGACAGATACTTTTATTTTGCACAATTCATCATTCTTAATTTAAGAACTCTTGAATCAAATATGCTATTGAAATTTTCTGGAAGACCTAAAAATCTCTTGTCTTCGGCGCTTACATTTTTAAGAAAATTTTTCATTGCACCAATATATTTATTCGTAAAATTAGTTTCTTCTTTCATAAACATATGACTTAAAGTTGGAGGAGTTACAGGTTCTTTAGGATTAAGTAAATAATTCATGGTTACTGCTAAATCAGTACGGTGTAATCCCAAAAGACAAGCCATATAATATTTACCATTATTCATTTTTTCAAAAAACTTCGGCAATCGTTCTATAAACTCATGATTTTGCTTTGCTCTTTCTTCGCTAGAAAGTTTTGTAGAAAGCGGAGCATTGAAGATTGGCATATTTATTTTTAATTTAAAATTCATATATTCTAAACCACTTTCTGCACAATCTTTTGCATATACAGAGTTTTCATCTCCTTCAGCTCGTAAATCAATAATTGTATCAATACCGCACTCCTTTAATTCGGGTAAAATAGATTTTTTTTGATTAGCCAATGTAACTCCTCTGACAGAATTAGAATCAATTAATCTAAAATGTGAAATTCCAAGTGCCTTCAAGCGAGCTATATCTAAAGAACCTGTATTACGTACAAATTCATCATTTTGAGGGATTTGAGATATATAATTCGGACTCGCAGCTCTAAAACTTTGCGGTCTTATTTTAAAATTATTAGTAATAGGTAGTATTTTCATATTTAAATAAAACCTCTAAAAATATTTTTTGCTAGTTATATTAAAAATTATTTACAGAACGAGAATGACAAATTGCAATTGCAATTGCATCGACAGTATCATCCAACTTTGGTAAATTATCGCATTCCAAAGCTATTTTTACCATTTGCTCAACTTCTTTTTTTTCTGCTCTTCCATACCCTGTAAGTACTTGTTTTACTACCATTGGAGTATATTCAAAAATAGGTATATTAAATTTTTCTAAAACAGCTAAAATAATTCCACGAGCTTCTGCAACCGGAATAACTGTTTTTTGATTTTTAAAGAAAAAAAGTTCTTCAACTGAAGCACAATCCGGACAATATTTTTCAACAATAGTTGTTAAATCATTATAAATTTCTAACAACCTTTTTGAATCAGATAAACTTTTATCAGTTTGGATAGAGCCTGATGTTATAAGATCTATAGCTTCTCCATTTGTTTCTATAAGTCCGTATCCGACAATTGCCATTCCCGGATCTATTCCTAATATTTTCATAGATATTATTGTATCACAATATAACTTAACATTTGCACACATTTTGTGACACACTGAATAATTTGCGATAATATAAAAACAGTACGTATATTAAAATAAAGGTTTTTTCATGGAAAAAGAAATGGTTATCGGTATTCCGAGAGGAATGTCATTTTAC
>CAKVND010000031.1 GCA_934777245.1 uncultured Candidatus Melainabacteria bacterium
TTTTATTATGCCGCTTCTGTTTGAACATATTTGGCTGATTTCGCAACAACGCCATAGCAAACCATCGTAAGTCGATTATTCAACGCCAACATAGTTCTAAAATTATTTGCAGATGCACCCATTGCGCTCATCATATCATCTGCTGAAACCTTGGATGTCAACGCATCTTCATTGTGATTATCCACTTTTTCTTGTGCATACTTTTCTACTAATAACTTGTCAATAAAATCTCTTGCGCCAATTGCCATAATAAACTCTCCTATTTTCTTTTTATTTATCTCTTATGTATATATAAAGTATTTAACTTTTTATAAATTGCCTTTTTGTAAACATTTGTAACAATATCTTTAAAAACCCTAAAGTTTTTAAAAATTATGCCGATATATAAAATGTAGGCAATACAAAACATAAGGAGTAATTAATATGTACGCTATGTGGCCAGGATGTTACAGTTTTAGAGATGAACTTAAAATGTTCGCATTATGGTTAAAAGAGCAAACAGAAGCTCTTGTGTTAAAAATTTACGAAATTGACCGTTTAATGAACGGATAAGCCGAAATAAATTTTCTCCAAAATTCTCTCTCTTTTCTCAAATATTTAAGCTTGCTAAGTGCAAGCTTTTATTTTTTTGTAGCTGTAATATTATTTTTTTTGTAATAAAATTAATATGCCGAGGCTAATTTAGGGAGAAATTTATGAGATTACATAACTCTTACACAAATCAAGTTGAAGAATTTAAACCAATAGAAAAAAATAAAGTAAAAATGTATGTTTGCGGACCAACCGTTTATGACAATGCACACTTAGGACACGCAAGATGTTACATAACTTGGGATGTTTTATACAGATATCTTAAGTTTAAAGGATATGACGTTACTTATTGCAGAAATGTTACGGATGTTGATGATAAAATTCTTAAAAAAGCTGAAAAAGAAGGTAAGACTCCTGAAGAAGTTTCTCAATATTGGTATAAAAAATTTAGCGATAGCATGAAGGCTTTAAACAACTTAAAACCTGATATTGAACCTTTTGCAACAAAAACATTAGGTGAAATGATTGCGATAAACAAAGATTTGATTAACAAAGGTTTTGCTTACGAATCAAATGGGGATGTTTATTTTAGAGTAAAAAAATTCCCTAAATACGGATATCTGTCAAAACAACCGATTGATCAATTAGAAAGCGGTGCAAGAATTGAAGTTGGCGAACAAAAAGAAGATCCGCTTGATTTTGCATTGTGGAAAAAAGATGAAAAATTCGGATATAAATCACCTTGGGGCGTTGGACGTCCGGGGTGGCACATTGAATGCTCTGCGATGAGCAGAAAGCATTTAGGCAAAACTATTGATATACACGCAGGTGGTGCAGATTTAATATTCCCACACCACGAAAATGAAATTGCTCAATCAGAATGTGCGAACGGATGTAAATTCGTAAACTATTGGTTACACAACGGGTTTGTTACAATTAACAAAGAAAAAATGTCAAAATCTTTAGGTAATTTCTTAACAATTGATGATTTGCTTAAAAATTATGATGCTAATACAATCAGATTCTTTATTTTAACAAATCATTACCGCATGCCGGTTGAATTCTCAGACGAAGCGCTTCAAGCAGCAGCAAACGGAGTTAAGAGAATGTTAAACGCAAAAAGAACTCCGATTGATGAAACTTTAGATTTAACTCAATTTGATGAATACAAAGAATTTGTAAACGCAATGGACGATGATTTGAACACATCAAAAGCTTTAGCAGTATTATTTGATTTAACAAACAAAGCAAACAAAGATGTTCCTTATGCATTTACTTTATTGCATAAATTAGCTGAAACACTTGGTTTTACTTTTGCTAAAGCTACTCTATCAGAGGACGAATTAAAAGCTAAACTAGAAGAAATAAGCAAAGAGTTGGGCGAAAATTATGACTCAATGGATGCTATAATTGAAACAAGAAAGCAAGCAAGAGCAGATAAGAATTGGGATTTAGCTGATAAAATCCGTGTTGCTCTTGATAAAGTAGGTATTGTGCTAAAAGATTCTAAGGAAGGTACAACTTGGGAAGTAAAATAAGAAAGCTTGCTCTAGTATTATTGCTAATTGCAAGTATAGTTGGGGGAGTGAATACAGCTTTTGCTGCAAATACTGATGTAGTAAGAGTCGGACTTACGGATAATAAGTTTCAAAATGTATTAAAACAAACTATAACCGTATATGGAACGGCAGATTGTGAGATTTGCGATAGAGAAACAAAAAAAATCATCTCAAGAATTCCTGCGAATGCAGATATAATAATCAAAAATGGCGTTGCAGGCTTGGATGTGACAATAAACGGACGTAGTGCTACACTAAGAGATTTTGTTGTAATTTGTCCACAAGGTGTATTGGGCGTAAAAGATTTGACAAGAAAAGGTAAACCTGCACTTTATCACGGCGCTTTTGAAGTTATTCAAAAAGATGATAGAAGAGGTTTTTATCTTGTAAATCTTGTAGAAACTCAAGAATACTTAAAAGGGGTAGTTCCTAATGAAATGCCGGTTAGGTTTGGTCTTGAAGCTTTAAAAGCACAAGCAGTCGCGGCGAGAAATTATGTTTTAACTCCAAGAACTCAGGCTTATAAAGAATTTAACGTTGTTGATAGTGTTGCAAGCCAAGTATATTACGGCGTTAATACCGAAGCTGATTTGGCAACACGCGCAGTTATGGAAACCGATGGCATTGTTGCTTTATATAATAATGAACCGATTTTGGCGTTGTACAGTTCAACCGCCGGAGGTTATACAGAAAGCTATTCACACGCCTTTTCTGACCCGTTAACAAAAATGTTTCCATCAATAAACAAACCTTATTTAACAGCTGTTCCTGACAAATCTGAATTTAAGAGTTTGGAAGATGAAAACGATGCCAAGAAGTTTTATGAAAGCAAAGTTCCTTCTTTTGATATTGAATCACCTTATTACAGATGGCGAAAACAATGGGCTGTCGGCGAACTTGAAAATGTTTTAAAAACTACTATGATTGCTCAATCTAAGACAGGATTTATACATCCTGCATTTAAACAGGGTGATGATTTAGGCAAAATTAAAGACATTAAGGTTATGAAGCGCGGTGCATCTGGAAAAGCAGTCGAAATTGAACTTATGACTACAAAAGGTTGTTATAGAATCGCTAAAGAACTTGTAATCAGAAGAGTTTTTCAAAAAGATGGAGTGTCACTACCTAGCGCAAATATAGTTTTTGAAAAAAATCTTGATAATTACGGCAATGTAACTGATATTACCATTTTTGGCGGAGGTTTCGGGCATGGTGTCGGAATGAGTCAATATGGTGCCGGTTATATGGCAACAAAATTGAATCAGCCTTATTATAATATTTTAAGACACTATTATACAGGCATAAATCTTGGAACTATGCCGAAAACTATTTGCGGAGAAGAAGTTAAGGAAACTTTTTGGGCGCCGATTGGTAGAGCGCAGTTAGTTATTACAAACTCAACTGCGGCCAAGATTGCAGTAAAAATTAATGGTAGAACTATGGAATTTCCAGTAACAAAGACGATTTTCCAAAAAGATTATAGAATAGATATTTCAAGATATATTGAAGATGGAGAAAATACTATTGTTTACTACCCTCCGACACTTGGTAGAGCAGTAACTTTATATGTAGAATTGGTTGAAAAATATGGAACATAAAGAAGTTAAGATGGTTAAAGATGAAACCCCAAGCGTGCTGAAAGCTGCATGGCTTATTGCACTTGTAACTATTGCAAGTAAGTTTATGGGGTTTGTGCGAGATATGGTTGTCGCAAATTTTTATGGTGCAACACTTGTTTCAGACGCTTATTTTTACGCATTACAAATTCCATCATTAGCAATAATTATTTTAGGCGGAGTTGGCGGGCCGTTTCATAGTGCTGCAGTTGCAGTATTTTCAAAACTGATTCCTGATTTCGATTCCAAACCTGATGAGTTTGTGAATAAATTGTATAACACGTTTTTAACTGTTTCATTCTTATTTTTCGCAATTTGTTCAATATTAGGCTTCTTTTTTGCTGATAAAATAATGGGTATAATTATTTCGGCAGGATCTCCTGAATTAGTCGCTTTAGCATCGGCTCATTTCAAAATCATGTCACCGATTATTTTAATCGGCGGTATTATTGGGATTTACTACGGACTTTTGATTTGTCATAAACAATATATTTTACCGAATTTGTCGCCTATGATTTTGAGCCTTGTTGTTATTGGTGTAATTTCTGTTGTCCATAATGATAAATCCGGCATGGCGTTGGCTTTTGCAACAACTTTGGGGGCTGTATGTCAATTGTTGGTTCAGTTTCCAAAATTAAGACAAATAGGATACAGAATCAAACCGAATTTAAATATCAAAAACAATCCGCAATTCAAAAATATCTGTGAACTTCTTTTCCCTGCGATTTTGAGTTCAACAATAGGTCAAATAAGTATTTATATTGATATGTTTTTCGCATCGACTCTTGTAGAAGGCGCGTGGACTTCTGTTGTATTTGCAAACAGAATATTCCAATTCCCGGTTGGTATTTTGGTAACAGCGTTTTTAGTACCACTGTTTCCTATATTTTCAAGATTGGCAGGAGAAGGCGATTTAGAATCTGTAAAAAAATACTTCAATAAAGGCGTTGGCGTTTTATTTTTCGCAGCTATGCCTATGATAATTTTGATTTTATTATTAGCAAAAGACGGTATTTCTTTGATTTTTGAACGTGGTGCATTTAACGCAAATGCTGTTTATATGGTATCAGAAGCTTTATGTTTCTTGTCTTTCTCAATATTACCTTATGTATTTAGAGATTCAATAACAAGAGTTTATTACGCATTTAACGATTCAAAAACTCCGTTTATAATTGCGATTTCATCAATCGGTTTGAAGGCTGTTTTAAACTGGCTTTTAATCTTGAAATTTAATATGGGAATTGCCGGAATTACACTTTCAACTTCATTTATAACTTTGTTTAACGCAACTTTCTTAGGATTATTTATTTATAAAAAAGTTCGACTTGATTATAAAACATTGTTTGTAAATTTTGCAAAAATGGCATTAGCTGGAGTTATAACATTTGTTGCATGTTACATTTTATGCGTTGCTTATGATAAAATTCAACTTCCAAAATATGTATTTGAATTCTCAAAAATAGTAGTTGTAATTATTGGATGCTTAGGACTTTATACAGGCTTGAATCTTTTGTTTAAAATGGATTATGCAAAAGAATTAGCAAACAGAGTCTTAAAAAAATAAAACAAAAATCTTTGTAAATTATTGTAACTTTTTTTATATTACTAGCAAATATTTTTTTTACGCGACTTAAAATAAAAAAAAGTAGGTGCAAATGAATATAAAAATATCAACAAATAATTTCAATATTCCAAAATTTAACTTTAAAAAGAACGATGAGAAACAAAAAGTGGAGAATCCGATAAATTCAAAACTTGAAAAAACTCCACAAAATGATACATTTGAGATGTCTATTGGCTATGTAAACGATGAACACGGTCAGACAAACAATATGATGCGAATTTTATCCGGCTTAAAAGGCGATTTGAGACTTTCTGCCGGTGATAATGATATTGGAGATGAGAAAAATAAGGCAATTCATAGAGCAACTATGAAGTTCTTAAATTTAGCCAACATTAGCGCAACAGCATTAGGTAACCACGAAATGGATACAACTCAAGCCGACTTGATGGATTCTAATGAAGATTTTAATGGCGATATACTTGCCGTAAATATTAAGCAGGGACGAATTGAAGATGAAGACGATGATGAAGTTAAAGAATTTGGCAGAGCACAAATTACAAACTCTTTAAAAAATTCAAAAATTGTGGAAGTTAACGGAGAAAAAGTTGGTTTAGTAGGCGCGTCCCCAATTGATATGTTTGATAGACTTACCCATCCAAATTATCATACAGATTGTTCTATTGATGCTTTAGAAGATACAATTGAAGATATTCAAGATGAAGTTGATAAATTAAAAGAGCAAGGTATTAATAAAATCTTCTTACTTTCTCATTTAGGACATCAAAAAGATCAAATTGTAGCACAAAATACAAAAGATATTGATGTAATTATTGGTGGACATACCCACGAATTAGTTAAAGATATTAAAGAAGGCGAAAATCTTTTTTATAACGAAGATGGTGAGCCTGTAGTTTTAACAGAAGCCGGACGTGATGGTGCTTTTTTTGGGAAATTAAATTTAACATTTGATAAAGATGGAGTAATCACAAAAGCCCAAAATAATATTGGAGAAACAAGATTGTTCCATAAAAACATGATTAATCAATACATTTTTGATGAAATTCTAGGAACGCCGGAAAAAGTTGGTTTTATCCGCAAAGCTCCACCACCTCCAACTACACTTATTGAAGAAAATCCACATGCAAACTTCGTTTGTGACGCAATGAGAGCAGAAATGGGTGCTGATATTGGAGTTTGGAATAATAGCGGTATTCGAAATTTCTTCCATGAAGGTGAAATTGATTCTCGTGACATAAAAGATATCGCACCATTCTTTGATAGAATGTCTTTAGCAGAAGTTTCAGAAAAAACGCTTGTAGATATGTTTAAAGAAACAATCAAAACAACTTATACAAGTCACGGCAATAAGCCCGGATTAATTGCAGTTTCCGGATTAAATTATACAGTAAGCCCTAAAAAAGGCGAACTAACTGCAATGAATTTTATTGATAAAAATGGAAAAGAAATCCCAATTGATATTAATAATCCTCGTTCTGACAAAATGTATAAAGTCGCAACTGATGAATTCATGATGTCAGCAGGAGCAGATTATGCAGTTCTAGCTCCACACGACAAATGCCTTGAAATCTTACCGTATGACAAAGATGTTTTGACTTGTGAATACATTAAACACTTAAACAAACCTATTGATATTAATCAAACCGGCAGAATAAAATTCGAAGACTAGAAATTTTAATATAAATTTTGTAAACATTGCTTCACATTCTAATGACAAAAACTGTCTATTTAGTTATGATTAATGTGTAAAGAGGAAAAGGGGAGTTTTGGCTCGTGTTTAATAAGAAGATTGAAACGATTAATCCTATTCAAAGTACATTCTCAAGAGATGAAGACGCGTTTACAGCGCTTTCAACGTCAGCTTTGTTGGCAAAAAGTTCTGTTCCATATTCACACAGAAGAATTGCTGATAATTATGTAATCATCAAAAAAGTTTATCGTTTTCAAGCTGTTCAAAGCAGAATTACTAACTCTGAATTACAACTTCTTAAAAAATACGATTTCAACACTCTTGAATTTTCTACTATTAAACAAATTAATGAAGAACTGTCATATCTAAAAAAATGGTCAACTTCCGGCAACGAACTTTTAAGAAAAGATGCGGATAATCTTCTTCAAATAAGATGTAAAGAATTAAAATACATTGTTGCCAGCAGATATGCGACAGTTACAAATGAATTTTATAATGGCTATAAAGCATTAGAAAAGTATTTTGAAGAAATTTCAAAATTTTACTCACCGGTTTGTTAAGATATCGTAACAAATAGGCAATTTTTAACTTTTAGGTGTTTTATAGTAGCCGAAAGGTTTTATAAAACATGAATATAAGTCCGATTAAATATAATACTCAAACACCGACTAGCAAGCCGGCATTCGGACATGGAAATTTTTGGAGTGAGAGCACATATTCAACCAAAGAAAAGTCTATAATTGCAGCTTCTTCGGCGGTTGGGGTTTTAGCAGGACTTGCAGTCCTTGCAAAGTGTGCAAAATATTCATTAAATCCTAAAAAAATGTTCAAGAATTTCAAAGGAAGTTATATGTATAAAGCGCCTTATGATGAAAAAGAAATTATAACAATGGGCGTTGGGTCTTGCATTGGTGGTTTAGCTGCAGGATGTGCTTTAGATAAAGATAAAAACAACAGAAAAGCTAAGCTTCAAGAAACGCTTTTGCAAATCGCGAATGTATCAATTCCAATTATTTTTGTTACAAGATTTGCAAAAGGCGGGCAAAAATTTGGTAAAAAGTTTCTTGAAAAAAACGCAAATAAAGAAACTTTCAGAACAAAAATTCCTCAAGCGATAAGTGGAACAATCGGGCTATTTACAGGGGTTTGGGCAAGTAATATTTTAGCTAACAAGATTAATGAAAAAATCTTTAATAAAGGAAAAGGTCGTCCGGTTAAGTTGAGTGATTTTTCGGCACACGTGGATGATTTTTGTTCTGCTGCAAGACAATTTAATAAAGAAAGCGAACTAATTCAAAATATAACAAGATGCATTCCGGCGATATTAATAATCCCTGGATTTGAAGTTGGAAACAAAAAAGCTTAAAATATTAAAACAAAAAATAACTAAATAAATATTACAATTAAGTCTTTAAGAATGAACTATATTGTTGTTGCATTTGCGCAATCAACATATCCATAGATTGGAATTTTGATTCCAATCTTGCTTTATATCTATCAACTTCTTTGTTCGCTTTTTTAATTTTCGTATCTAAATCTCTGACTTTTTGCTTATAACTTGCTTCAGTTGTTGCAAAATATCCGGAAACACCTGCTAGCGCAGATTCTACTTCTGTTTCAAGTTTAGAGAAAATACCTTTATTATTAGCACTTCCGATTAACAAAGCTTTTACAGCGTCTTGATCAGCTTCGAATGCTTTAAAGAATTTATCCTTATCAAATGTCATGCTAATAATTGCGCTGTTGCTTGTTGCAATGTTACTTCCGTTTGCAGAAGCTACAGAAATACCAATTGAATCCAAATTCTTGAACACAGTAGTTCCCGCATCAGAACTTGTCATTAAATTCCTTAATTGATTTCTGATAAGTTTTAATGTAGATTCGTGTCTCAAATCGCCATCAGACGCCATAGACGCATCAAGATTTTTCATTAATTCGTTATAAGAATCAACTACGCTTGAAACAGCATTTGCCAAAGTTTCCTTATCTCGTTCGACTTTTATTGTTACAACTTCGTCTTTTGTAAGTCCTTTAAGATTAATTGTCAAACCTTTAATTCTTGTAATAGCGCTATCTAAAGTATTAGATGTTGATGTATATGTTGTTCCATTAATCTTAACTTTAGCGTTTTCACCGATTTCTTGTGTTTTAATGTTCATTTTTGTCGTATTTATAGCGCCATCAGCGTTCCAGGTAGAACTTGTTAAACCAAGTATATCCGTAAAGTTACTTGTTCCGGCTTCAATATTAACTAAAGCTGAACCTGTAGATTTTGATTTGATTACAAATTTTCCGTCAACATTATCCCAGAATGCTGTTGCGTTAGCTTTTTCGCTGGAATTGATTTGTGCAACCAAATTAGAAAGCGTTGTTGTATCATCAATTGTAAATTCTGCATCACCGATTGTAAATGTACCGGCTTTAACATCTCCGGCTCTAAAGATTCCGCTTGTTGTAAGAACAGAATCTCCATTTACACAATATAATTCTCTAGCGCTTCTTGCAACGCCGTTTTCATCGGTGCTAATACCGGTTATTGCGCTGAAATTGCTTCCGTCAGAAGTTGAACCGACTTCAATTCTCTTGCCTGACTTTGAATAAATTTTTAATTTGCCATCTTCAAAATCAACAATCACGTCATTATCATTGTTAAATTCTGTAGAAATTTTAGATTGTAATGTTTTAAACGTATCAGTTATTTTACCTGTTGTTTTATCTTTATTTATGTTTATTTGTGCTTTTTGACCGTCTCTATATATAGTTAATGTTCCTTCAGAAATGTTCAAATCACCTAAATTAGTATTCAGATTTGCATAATTTGCCACAGACAAAGTCTTTTCAACAATCTCAGAAGTTGTTGAATTTACAACTGTTCCGCTTGCAGAATATCCGCCCAAATCTTTCTGATAATTTAAACCTAGTTGACCTAACACATTTGATAATGTTGTTCCTGTTGTGCCGGTTGTAGCAATCGTCATTGTATCGTATCCGCTTTGAACCATAATTTGACCACTGCTTGAAAGAGTAGCATTAAGTCCGAGTGCGTTGAATTTATCAATTAAACTACCAATAGTTTCGTCTGCCGTAATTTTAATTATATTAGATTGACCATTTACGATTACATTCATATCGCCTGTTGTTACGCCGAAATAATTCAAACGAGTTTCTTCTGTTGCAGCAGGGTTTGTTGTTTCAACTTTAGATGTTTGTTGCAAGCCTGAATATTCGTTCGTTTCGATGATATTATTTCCAAATAATTTTTCTACAACGTTTGATGAATTTGTTACACTTCCTGACTTTTTAATATAAGAATCACCTTTACCTACAAGCTTCAACACAGCGCCAGCGCCGTCTGCACCTTGTACAAGACTGGTTTCTAAGCCGAAACTCTTTAATGTATCCATGAATGAACCTAACGTTTCGTCAGAAGAAATCATCGCGGTATATTTAACACCGTTATTGTAGATATAATATTCGCCCGTACTTACGCCCAATTCAGACAACATAGTATCTCTTGTAGCGTTCGCATTTTTTGTTTCAGTTTTTGTAACGCTTAAACTGCCACTCTTGTAGTTATTTGTATTAATCCAACTCTTCAAATTAATTCCAAGTAATTCCAGAGCATTTGAAGAATCTGTTCCTGTATATTCTTCTAGTTTGCTATCGCCTGTATTCTTGATAATCAATTGACCGTTGCTGTTGATTACAGATTCAAAACCATAAAGAGCCAATTCGTCCATTAAAGTTCCGACTGTTGCGTCAGCAGAAAGCGAAATATTTGTCTTAACGCCATTATGAATTACACCAATCAAACCATTTTGATAAGTTCCTTCGTTAATATCTGCAAGTTTTGTATCTTTTGTAATTGCGCGAACTTCATCTGTCGGAATATCTAAGTTGTTTGAAGTGTAAATATTTACAAAGTTCCATTGTTCGAATAGAGTTGAAACAACATTAGAATTATCTCCTGCAAGTGCAGAAGTTGCAAGATAGCTGTTATTATATGCTCCAACTTTTAAAGAACCGTTTTCATCAAAATCTGCAACTAAACCATATTTTGCTAAAGTTGACATAAAATCATTTACAGTTGTGTTATCATCAATGGTTTCAGTATTTCTAACTCCATTAGAATATACATAGTATGAACCATTTGTAATTCCGAAATTATTTCCGCTTGAATCCTTTAAATCTTTCAGCTTAGTAGAACCGTTAACTTTGTCATTTTTAGTTTCGGTATATTCTAAGTTTTTACTTGTTGAATCATATCTTGTTGACCAACTTCCGGCAACTCCGATTTTATCTAAGATGTTTGACGCATTTGAACTTGTAATACCGTCTGTTGTTAAGTAACTATTATTATTGCCGTCAAAGTATAACTTACCTTCGCCGGAAAGTCCGACTGTTATTCCGTATTGAGAAAGTTTTGCGGCAAGAGTTTCAAGCGTGTCATCCGTGTTAATATTAATGGCACTTCTTGTTCCGTCTTGGTAAACAAAAATTTGACCGCCTGTAATTTCTAAGTTCTTACCACTAGCATCCGTAAGTTCAGAAAGCTTGTTCTTCATTCCAATTTTAACAACATTAACTTGAGTGTCGCCCAAATAACCGCTTTGTTGCGTTATTTCGCCTAAACTCCAATTTGTTAATCCAAATACATCAAGAATATTAGAACCGCCATTAACATTTTCTAATGTAGAATTTCCAACGCCAATTACGTTCAATCTGCCTTTGTCGTCGATATAAGAATTGAATCCGTATTTAGAAAGCAAGTTTCTAAAATCACCTACAGTTTGAAGCGCTGAAACGTCAACCGTATATTTAACGCCTTCTTGATTAATTGTAATATTGCTATTAGCAGTGCCTGCTTTAACACCCAATTCAGACAATTTTGTAGAATCATCCATATTAACGACATCTTTTTGCTTCAAAATAGAAGAAATGTTTGTCGTTGTGTCTTCGCCGTATTTTTTAATATAACTATCACTCATCAAGAACTTACCGAGAGTTCCGCTTATATCAAAATCTGTAAGTGTAGAGCTTGATATAGAGAACTTTCCACGTGCGTCTATAGTAGCGTTAATTCCATAATCTGCAAGTTTATCAATAACATCGTAGATTGTAGATGTTTTTGTGAATTTTAATGTAACAGTTTGATTTCCGGCATCAGATTTTGTTGTTAAAATAAGCGGAGTTTCATCTGTTGAAGTAAATGTAATTGTATTACCATTACTATCAATCAAATCATTTAGTTTTGTTGCACCGGAAGCCGCTGTTTCTACCGTGTGACTCAACGTATTAGAAGTTCTGTTTACAGTGACAGTCTTGACGCTTGTTTCTACGTTACCGAGTTTTAAAGCTGTAAGAATGTTACTTCCGTCGGTAATTGCTTGTAAATATACATTACCAACACCTGTAATATTTACAACACCGTTAGTATCTATAGAACCAACCAAACCGTAATTTGCAATTTGCTCAAAGAACTCGTCAAGAGTTTTTGATGTATCAACTGAAATTGTTTCAAAAGTTCCATCAACTTTATGTACAACAAGATTACCGTTTGTCATACTGTTAATAGTGCTAAGAACGGCGTTTCCGCTAATACTTTCTTCTGTTCCGAAAGTTTTTTGACCGGAATTTGTATTCGTATAACTTTTATAAACATCAGTATGCCAAGATTTATTTTCACCGGCTTCCAGATGTAGAACATCTTGCAAGTTGTTAGAAATACCTTCAACATAGTTGCTGCCATTACCTTTTATGGTCAAAATACCATCCTTTAAAGATGCTGCTATTCCATAACCGGCTAAAGCTGTCAACATTTCGCCTAAGCTTTGTTCCGGATTTATTTCAATAACATCTTGTGTGCCGTTTGAAACCACCGTAATAAAACCATTTGTAGTCAACCCGATGGTTGCAAATGTAGTATCTGACTTCGCTGTAAATGTAGCATCTTCATGCATTTCTGTTGATTCATTATTAAAGTAATCCGTATTTACAGTAAATAAATCATCACCATTCAATCCTAATGCATTACGAACGTTGAGATCCATTGATGTAATATATGCTCTGTTATTCGCATTTATTGTAAATTTCCCATCTAGAACAGACGCTGATATTCCGGCACCTGCCAAAGAAATTATCAAATCTCCTACTGTACTGCCTGCTGCCAGCGTAATATTGAATATTTCATTATCATTATTCTTAATTGTTACAACGCCAGTTTCATCAGTTGTAAAACCTAAATCTGCAAATGTAGAAGTTGTAGACATTGTTATTGTAGAAACAATTGATAATTCATCTGATGAAGTATTAGCATAATTTTGAACAGATTTTGTTTCATATGTATTTCCCGCACCAACTTTCAGTTTCAATGCATTCATCAAATCAGCATCAATTGTTTTCACATAATTATCGTCATCCTTACTGCCAATCGTCATTTTGCCATCAGTAATAGATGCAGAAATACCGTACGCACCAAGAGTGCTCATCAATGTTTCCATAGTTGTTGTTGTACTTATAGAAATTGTTCTATCTTTACCATTTTGATTAACAACAATTTTTTGTCCGTTTGTAATACCCAAATCCGCAAGTGTCGTAGATTCAGAAAGATTAAATTTTTCCAATAATTTTGCAGTTTTAGCATTACCTAAATATGTTTCATAAAAATCATCCGCATTAAGTTTAAAAACATCTTTTAATGAATTACTCATACCTTTAATATATGATTCATTACCGCTTAATGTTAATTCACCGTTATTCGTAGTCAAAGTAATTCCATTAGCTTCAAGCTTTGATTTAACAACACCTATTGAATCAGATGTATCAACCGTTATTACAGTTGATTGAGTCGGTGAAATTTGTATTGTTATAAATCCCAAAGTTGATATTAAATCACTCATTAGAGAGTCTTCATCTAATAACTTTGTAGTATTATCTTTTACTCTAAACTCAGCACTAACCCATTGACCGGCTTCTTTTTGAATTTGTAAAGTATCAACCAATCCACCTGCCAATCTTGTACTAGACGAATATAATTTACCATTTGATAAAGTAGCTGCAAGACCCGCAGTTATCGAACTTAATTTTGTGTTTGCGTTATAAGAAAGACCATTAACTTGAGTACCATCTCCATAAACGGAATAATCGTTTGTAACCATCAAAACAACTTGATCTCGATTTTCTACTTCCCACCAAATACTTGAATCAAAATCAGCTACTCTATTTTTTATAGAAGTATAACTAAGCCCCGCATCAGAATTATTAACATTTACAGTTGCGGTTGCCTCATTATAGGCACAAATACTTGTAGGATTGCCTGTTAGTCTACGTCCGAAACAATTTGACACATTCGCAGTCGCATTAGATGTTACACCTCCTACCACTGCGGCAGTATATTGAGATGGACTAATTCCTGATGTTGCACTATACTGAATAGTACCATATACTACAGCAGAATCTATTGTTGAAACTGAATTATTCCTAACTTCACCGACAATTCCACCAACATAAGGATATGATTCAGCTGCATCTTTAAGAGTGTATTTTATCGAACCTTTAAAAAGAGTATTTGTTATAGAACTTCCACTACTTATTCCGACTATTCCTCCAAAATACCCTGAATTCAAATTAGTACCGAAAATTTTAGTAGCACTGTCAGCTATATTGATTTCAGATCCAGATGCATAACCGACAATTCCACCGGCAACTTGTGAACCTAATATTGAACCATCAACCGTTATTGTAGTAGATTGAGTACTACAATTACTAATTGTAACAGTACCTGCCTGACCTACAACGCCGCCTACATAACAGTTTCCTTTTTCGTTCAATACAAATCTTGAAATTTTTACACCACTGATATCACTATTCCAAGCTTTTCCTGCTAAAGCACCTGCGGCCACGTTAGTCGTACCCACATCAGAAGCTTCTTGTGTTACAGAAATATTAACTGTTGCAATATTTAAGTTTCTTACAGTTGCCAGATTTAATACTCCGAACAATCCTGCAGCTTTACTTTCTCCTGTACCGGCAGAAGAAACACTCATATTAAGATTTGAAATAGTGAAACCGCCACCATCAAAAGTACCCCGAAAATCATGACCTACACTACCAATTCCGACCCAATTATCATATGCGGCCAAACTTATATCATTCATCAAGACGAATGTCTTGCCGGTCATGTTATTACCATTATTAACTAATCTGGCAAGATTATATAAATCTTCTGCTGTCGAAATTGCAATTAAAGTACCGGTCACACCACTAGCTGAAATTGAACCGGTTGGAGGATGACCATATTTAACTGAATACAATGTAGTATCAGCTTGCATTGTATGATAATAAGTATGTTCAATCGCAGCTGTTGAAGTTGCAGTTGCTCCAACGGTAATAGTTGATGTTCTTAACCCTAATAAATTCGCAATTGCACCTGTTACATATTTTCTATCTGAAGATGAAACAGATAAAATACCATCGGCATAGTTTACATCTAAGCCTTCTGTTCTTAATTCTGCCATTATAGAACCAAAAGTATCTGTTGATTGGAACGTAATAGTTTTATAAGCACCATCTGCATTATTGAAAACAAGAACTTTGTTCATTGTATCTCTATAACCATTAAAATTACTTATTTTTGTATCTTCAGTATATATTTGAGTATAAGTAATCGTTCTGGTTGACGTACTTGCCTTGGCGACGGTTACCGTTGACATTGTACCTTCTATAACATTTATACCCAGTTTGTCCGGAATCTTTCCCGCCACATAATTTCCATTAGTGGATGAAAGCACAATACGCCCATCCTTAATCGTACTCGATATTCCATAAGGACTCAAAGCATCAAAGAGATCCTGAACAGAAGCATCTTCTGATATATTAATTTTCGCAATCAAATCTCCGTTTGAATCATGTACTGCTAAAAGCGCATTTTTAGAATAAAGTCCGGCATCTCCTGAGACAGCACTTGCGGTATAACCCGTTCCGTCTCCAACAACATTAGAATAATTAGCACTATCATAATGGATAGAATCCAGAGAAATATTATCGTGTGAATTAGACACACCAACTAATGCTCCCTGACCTTCGTGTTCTACCGTTCCTGTTCCTGACGAAGAATTAATTGATGCTGTTCCATACGCATATATATTACTGATAACACCACCTTTATATTCTCCAACGGTTCCACCTGCCGCAAGCGTAACATAGTTAGAATTACCATCGGCATTCACAATAACATTAACGTCAGAAGTACCATTATTTAATGTTCCACCATCAAATTGTCCGACAATTCCACCTGCGATTGCGCTACGACTACTGTCGGGAGGAATTGCAGTTGCGCTACCCTGCGCATAGACTGACTGAATAGTTCCGCGGCTTCTTCCGGCAATAAGCCCTGCATAAAAACCGCTTACACTTGAATTAACAACAGCAACGTTATTTACACTTCCGCTCGGTTCAAGTTCTGCTGCAATGATAGCACTATTACCATTAGTACTTTCACTGGTGCTATCTTTAACAACTAAATTTTTAACCGTTCCTGATAAAGTCTTAAATAAACCTTGATGTCCTGTACCTGTAACAGTCATATTAGATAAGGCATAACCGTTACCATCAAATTCTCCGGAATAAGAAGATATACCTTCCCAAGTTCCAACATTAATGTCATTCATCAACATAACTTTTGCAACATTAGTTGACAATGCATCGTGTAATTCACTTGCGGTATGTACACAAGTATAACCTTGTGCTGTAGCTTCGGCTTCTGTTAATCTGGTAACTGAATTTGGCAAATAATAACTTACATACAATTCATTCAATTTCGTTGTACGTTCAACAGCTGTTGTTTGAGTATAAGTTACTTTCATTGTAGATGAAGCAGCATTACCGACTGTCGTAGTTGTTGAATCAACTTTTATTATGTCGCTCAAAGTTCCGTCTACATCTTCAATATGCTTACCATCAGGAGATACCCAAGAAATTACACCATTATTAATAGTGCCATCAATTCCAAATTCATTTTTGATTGTATCAAGTAAACTTCCTATAGTAGCGCCGGTTTTTGCTATCTCAATAGTTTTAATAACATTATTGTCAGAATCATAACCTGCAATCTTATAAGATGTATTTGTTGTAGGTGCAACTTTTTCCAATAACGTATCTCTTGTTGCGAAAATACTATCAGTATAAGTAATAGCCAAACTTGAAGAAGTAGTTTGACCTACAGTAACAGTTTCATCTCTATCTGTAGTATGTCCAACACCAAGATTTTCCATTATTTTCCCGGCTGCATAATTTCCTGATGGAGAAACAAGACTTATAACACCGTCTTCAATTTTTCCGACAATATCATAATCAGCCAATGCATTGAACATATCTTGAAGTGTAGAAGATGTAGTGAGCGTTGTTATTGTACCGATAACTTTTTGTTCGCCATCATAAATTAAAATATTTTGGTCTGGTACACCATCCTTTATTCCACCGATTTCACCAAGAGTTGTTTGAGCATCAGCAGTTTTTGTCACATTTTGTTTTAAAGATTCTGTCGACTGCTGATTTGTGTTTACTGTTTCTGTCTTCTCATATTCAGTAATTCCCAAAGCTGTCGGTAATGTACCTTTAATGTATGTTCCATTCGGAGAAATTAAACGAATTGTACCATTAGAAATTGTACCGTCAATTCCATGAGCCTTCAAATTATCTAAAAAGTCGCCAATAGTTGTCGTATCAGAAACAGTTACGGTTGTAGTTGCTTGATCCAAAGAATTATAAACTGTATAAGTCTTATCATCAGCGGTAATACCTAAATCTTTAAATGTAGAACTTCTATCTGCAAAAACATTTGTCTTTGTATAAAGAGTTTCACCGCTTGCGGATACGGATAATTGATGAGTCGTTGAACTCATACCTAAAGCTTGTGCAACACTTCCGGCTATAACGCCACCATTAATCGCTAATCTACCGGTCTTGTCTAAAGATGCTGTTCCGCCTTGTTCGTATATTTTATTAATTAAATCATTAAGAGTTGTATTTTCATCTACCGCAATTTCATTATTATTAAAAGTTAATTTGTAGCCACTTTCTACGTAACTGGTAGTTCCTAACTCTTCAAAGATTTCTTTAAGAGTAGATTCACCCGTAACTCCGGCTGTCGTAGTAACCGTCATTACTGAACCTAGAACATAACTACTTTTATTAGATGTTTTTAATTCCATTGAAGCTTCTAATGTAGCATTTTCAATATAGCCGTTAGAAATTGTCAAATGACCGTCATTCAGAACAGCCGTAATTCCATCTTGCTTATTAATAGAATCAAGAATGTCGCCAATTTTAGTAGTTTCAGTCAAAATAGTAGAAGTTTTTAAGTTGCCTTCGCTATCATATATTTTAAGCGTTCTATCTGCTTCGCTCATGGTATTTGCGATACCGTATTTATCAAGCGTTGTAGCGCGTGTAGCGTCAATCGCAATAGTTTCTTTAGCGTATAATCCGGATGAAGTTACATATTTTCCTGCAACAGTTGTTGTTAAGTCGAGAACATCCGCAAGATTTGAAGTTCCGCCTGTTAAAGTCGCATTTTCAATAGTTAATCTGGAATTATCTTCATCCCAGCTTGCTGCAATACCTTGTTCCTGCAATTTAGTTATCAAACCGTCGATTGTAGTATCAGTTTTTACGGAAACCGTTCTTTCTTCTCCGCGTATATTAAATATAGCAGTTCCATCACCACTTAAACCCAAATTACCCAATGTTGTTGCATTGGTTGCTCTCACTGTATCAACTACAGTATGGCGAAGTGCTTTTGTCTTTGAATAAGTAGAAGCTACAGTAATGTGGTCCGTAGAAATTGTACCTGAACCGTATAAACATTCAAGCAAATTTGTACCTTTTTTATAGCGGTCTTGAGTTTCTGTTATAGTATGATTATCAATCAATGCTTGAACATCAGCGTCAGTCAAAGTTTTAAACGAACCGCCCGTAATAGTCAACACACCTGTTTTGTCATCTAACTTAGTATTAATACCCAAGTTGCCCATATCGGTCATAAAGTCTGCAATTGTTTGACCGGAATAAATCTTTTCATAGTATTTGTCGCCATTCGCGTCAGTAACTTCCAAATAGCCTTCTTTTACTTTCAAGTCATCAACAAGACGAGTAGACAAGTCAACAATTTTGTGAACTTCAACGGTTTCTGTTAATGGTTTACCTGTAACCATTGCTGTATAAGGTTCTTTTTCCAAGCCCAAAACTTCTTCAGCTTTAAATTTTCCGCCGGTAATCGTACCTCCGGAAATTTCAACAGTTCCATCTGATTTCAAAGCAGCGTACATGCCGGCATTGGTAAGTCCTGTTAGTAAATCGCCTAATGTTGATTCTGCGCCAAGCGTAATGGTAACTTCCTCATTGTTTGAGTTTTTAACAACAACAGTATCGCCATCCTTAATTCCTGAACCGCCCTGAAGCTCTTTTAATTTGGTTGATGTAGTAGCAGTAGTAGTTTGTGTAGTAATAGTTTCGTGTTTTAAATTGCCTGTAACCTGTGATTTACCGTAAATATCGACAGCCAAGCCCAAAGCTTTAAGAATTCCTGTTCCACCTTCATTTATAATAGTAGCGTCAGAAATCGTCAACACGCCTGTTTTATCAAGAGTTGCATCAATCTTGTTATCGTTTAACGCCTTAACAAAATCGCCTAAAGTTGTGTTGTTAGTAATAGCAATATTATAATCTTTGTCATTCGCATTAATTGTAATCGTGCCGGCATTAACACCCAATTCGGACATCTTAGTAGATTCTGTAGCAGCAGAATAAATTGTATCAGTTTTGACCGTTGTTAAATCTTTACTTGTGTAACCCTCGTTTACACCTCCAAGGTGCAAAGCTTTTACAATATCAGTATTTCCTTCGTCTATAGCAGTAGCACTTACATCAACGCTAAAAATTCCTGTCTTTTCGTTGTAGCTTGCTTTTACACCAATGTTTTGCAGCTTTTCAATAAAAGTTGATATTGTATCATTTTCGGTTATAGAAATTCCGTGTTTTATTCCGTTAACCGTAACGCCGATATCTCCGGCTTTTACTCCCAAGTTGATAAGTTTAGAATCCGCAGTAGCAGTAGTAGTTTGAACGATAGTAGTCATGTAGCTGTAGTTGGAATTAGCACGTGTTTCAGTCGCTAATTTATCAACTTTAACATTATAAGTAGCTTCTTCGGCTTCTGATGTAGCAGCGGCGGTCAATGCTTCTAAATTACTTGAAACAGCAAGGTTTTGCGCAAACAAATCCATTGATGAACCTGCGCCTAATTTGGCGTCAGTAACCTTTTCCAACATGGAACGAAAAGATGAAAAGAAACTCTTTATTTGAGACAAAGTTTCTTGCAAAGACAGAACTTCTTTCTTTTGTTCTTCAAGCGAAGTAACCTTGGCTTTTTTTAATGCTACCAAGGATTCTACCCAAGAAGATGTATCTAATCCGGATGCTAATCCGCTAAAAGATATGCTCATTGTCTTTGTTTACCTGCGTTACTACTACCATGTAACAATGTAATTCTCAAGGTTGTGGGGTAATTTTATATTCCTTTATAATAATTTGATTCGTTTCCGGTTGAAAATACTACATCGCTACTTTATATATATATTATAGCAGATGTTTATATTTTTTCAAGAGGGAACATAAATTCTACAAAAATAAAACAAGCACGAAACAAAGAAAAATTACAGTTACATTCTAAAACACTACCCTATTCCCATATTAATAATTATATAGTATGATTATTTCAAAGAGGATTGAAATGAGCGAAAATAAAACTAAACTTGCAATAATAATTCCATGCTTTAACGAAGAACTTGTTGTTAAATCAACAGTTGAAACGCTTTTAAAAGTTTTAGACGGAATTATTGCAAAAGATAAAATATCGGACGATAGTTATATTTATCTTGTGGATGACGGTTCAAAAGATAAAACTTGGGAAATTATTGAAAATTTGCATGCAACTTACGGTACGAGAGTTAAAGGCACAAAATTCATAAGAAATTATGGAAATCAAAAGGCACTTATTGCTGGACTTTTAGGTGTTAAAAATATTGGTTGTGATTGTGTTATATCAATCGACGCAGATTTACAACAGGATGAAAACGCGATAGAAATATTTATAGATGAATATCATAAGGGCGCTGAAATTGTTTCCGGAATTAGAAATGATAGAAAAACAGATTCGTTTTTCAAAAAATATACAGCACTTTGTTTTTACAGATTAATGAACCTTCTAGGGGTGAAAATTCCACCAAATCATTCGGATTTTAGATTGGTAAGCTCTAAAGGACTTGAAATTCTTGAAAAATATCAAGAAGCAGGTTTGTTTTTGAGAGGATTTTTTCACGAAATCGGCTTAAAAACTGCTTATGTACATTTTAATGTAAAGCCAAGAGCGCTCGGCTCATCTAAGTTTAATTTCTTTTCTCTTACAAGTTTGGCTTTAAACGGAATTACGGCATTTAGTATTGTGCCGCTTCGAATAATAGCAGCTGTGGGCGTACTAACTGTTTTAGGAAGTTTTTTATTGGCAGCAGAAGTATTTTTTGAAAAATATTGCTTGCATAATACGCCAAACGGCTGGGCAACGCTTGTTGTTTTGTTAGCATTTTTTGGCGGTTTGCAATTGTTCTGCTTAGGTATTATTGGCGAATATTTAGGACAAATTTTTAACGAAGTTAAAGCAAGACCTAGATATATTAAAGAAAAAGAACTTGTCTAATCGGATTTTGTAATGCAAAATAGCTTGAAGATATTATTATTTTTAGTATTTTTACTTTATCAACCCACTTGGGCAAATGTTTTTGACCATCCAAAAAATATCAAAGAAATTTCAATTCCGCAATTAAATGATATAAATTGCAAATTCAAACAAGAAAAAATTATAAAGACTTCGAACCTAACTCTGGAATCTTCTGGGAATTTTAGCTTTCAAAGAAACAAAGGCATAATTTTTTATACAACGTATCCAATAAAAAGTACAAATTCTTATACAACAAAAGAATATAGACAAATTAATAACATAATTTCTGCAATTTCTAACAAATCCTACATAAAATTAGAGAGAGATTTTAAATTCTTTTTTGAACAAACTGCCACAAATTGGACTTTCGGACTTATGCCTAAAAAAGATTCTTCAATGTATAACTACATAAAGTCTATTGAAATTTGTGGTAATCAAAAAATGATAACAAAAATAATAATTTTACCGATTGATTTAAACAAAACAACCATTTGGTTTCAATAAAAAAAACAAACAATTACTCTGTTTTTTCATTCTTTTCCGCGTTTAAAGCCGCAAACTTCGCTTCCATTGTCGGATTATTTTTTGTCAAACGTTTAATACTCAAATCTTCAGCTTTGCTATTAGCAAGTCTTAAATTATTTTCTGATGACAATAAAGCTTCTTTTGTTTTTTGCAAATGGTCGATTGTCTTGTCGATTTCATCAATTGCTTTTTGAAATTTTTCACTTGCAAGTCTAAAGTTTCTTGAAAATTTGTCCTTAAAATCGTTCATTTCTGATTCAAAATTTGAAATATCAATATTTTGAGCTTTAATTATTTCAAGCTCTTTTCTATATTCCAAAGAATTTCCGGCAGCATTTCTCAAAAGTGTAATTATCGGAATAAAAAATTGCGGTCTGATTACATACATTTTAGGATAACGGTGAGACATATCAACAATACCGCTATTATAAAGTTCACTTTCGGGTTCTAATAATGACACCAAAACCGCGTATTCGCAATTCTTTTCACGCCTGTCTTTATCTAACTCTTTCAAAAAATCTTCATTTTTCTTTTTTGTAGAAGTCGTATCCATTTCGTTTTTCATTTCAAACATAATTGAAATAAATTCAATTCCGTTTTCGTCTTTGTCGCGAAAAATATAATCGCCTTTACTACCTGTTTTAGCATCATTATCTTTTTCAAAATACGCATTCTTAAATCCTGTTGCGCGCAACTGATTAAACTCGATTTCGCAATGTTGTTCAAGACTTTCTCCGACCATTTTGGTAGAAAGTTTTGATTTAAAATCTTTATAACGCGCGATTTCTTCATCTTTAAAACGCAATTTTTCTTCATACTGATCTTTCAAAGATTGCTCTTTTAATTGACATTCTTTTTCTGTCAAAGCTTTTTCGCCTTTTAGCATCGCAATGTGATTATCTTTTTCCGTAAGCTCTGTATTCAATTTTGTAACAAGCTTGTGAATTTCAAGCTCTTTATCTTTATCAAATGTCGCTAATTGATTTCTTAAATCTGCAATTTCTTTGTCTTTTAAGATTTCTGTCTGGTTTAATTCCGCTTCTTTTTGACTCAATTTTTCGTTGAAAGCTTTTTCAGCTTCCAATCTTGCAAGTTGAACTGCGTTATCTTTTTCAGATTCAAATTGATTTTCTCTGCTCTGAATTTCTTTAGAAAATTCCTTATCCCTAACCTGCTTAACTATTGCAGCATAACCTGATTCGTCGACTTGAAAAACTTCGCCACACTTCGGACATTTAATTTCTTGCATGAATAATACTCCACAATTTTGTTTTTTATAAATTTATTTTATCATAATTCACATTAATTATGTTATCTTTTATTTGAAATGTGGTATTATAGAAATATACAGGATGTATTAAGAGAGGTTTTTATGACAGAGCAAAAATTCCGTATAGGTATTGGTTATGATATCCATAAATTGGTTGAAGGACGCGAACTTATAATTGGCGGAGTTAAGATTCCTTATGAAAAAGGATTGCTTGGTCATTCTGACGCTGATGTACTAATTCACGCTATAATTGATGCTTTATTAGGTGCACTTGCGATGGATGATATCGGAACTTTATTTCCTGATACAGACAATAGATTTAAAGATGCCGACAGCGTTGAACTCTTGAAAAAAGTATATGAAATGGTTCAAACACAAGGCTACTGGATTAGTAACCTTGATACTAATATAATTGCACAAGCCCCCAAAATGATGCCACATATTCCAAATATGAAACAAATTTTAGGACAGGTTTTAAGCTTAGATGATACAGATTTATCTATCAAAGCAAAAACAAAAGAAAATTTAGATGCTGTTGGTGAAAAATTAGCGATTGAAGCGCAAGCTGTTGTTATACTTGAAAGAATTAGCGCTAATTAAATTTTAACAAATCTAACATTGCTTTATGCAACTTAACATTATGGACTCTCAAATAGTCTACGCCTTTTTGTGCAAGCGGATACGAAATTGCGACGCTCAATTCGTCTTTCAGCAAGTTATTATCAGCTTTAACACCAAGTAAACTTTTTCTTGAAACTCCAACCATTATCGGACAATTCAGAGAATAAAATTCTTCGATTTTGTTCAGAATTTTGTAATTATCTTCTTTTTTTTTGCCAAAACCGATTCCGGGGTCAATGACAATTTTGTTGATACCTTTTGAATTCGCAAGTTCAATTTTTTCTCTTAAACTTAAAAAGATTTCTTCTACAACATTTGAATATTCTTTGTAATCTTCGGTTTTGTCTGTCGAATGTTGAATAATAATTTCCGCATTATATTTTGAAATTACATCAATCATACGCGAATCATAATCAAAACCGGAAACATCATTAATAATCTTTACTCCACAATTTAAAACATAGTCTGCGACTTCTGAACTTCTGGTATCAATACTGATTTTATCAGATAAATTTTCTTTCTGCGCAAATTCTAAAATCGGTGTTAACCTTTGAATTTGTTCTTGCGCTGAAATTGTTTGCGCATTCTGGCGTGTGCTTTCTGCGCCAATATCAATTAAACTTGCGCCATCTTCAAGCATTTCTACAAAATGTTTTTTTGCAGAATTAATATCGGTATAAATCCCACCGTCAGAAAAAGAATCAGGAGTTACGTTTAAAATCCCGACAAGTTTTGTTTGTCTTTTTTGCGGAGCAAGAAAATCTAAAATATTTTTCCCTAAAATAGCAAGTCTAAAAGGCTGTGATTTAAGCTTATTTGCAATTTTTTCTAATTGTCTATAACTTCCACACAAAATTGCATCAGATTTTTCAATATTACCTGTTATAACATTTCTGTTTACAGCGCAATCTGCGCCAAAAATCAGAGCTGTTTGTTTTAAAATATTTGCTTGAGCAACACTCAAATCAAAAATCTTGATATTTGCATACCTAAATTTATTCTCAGCTATTTTTAAATAGCCGGAATCAAAACCAATTTGCTCAAGCTCATTTTCAATAGAGCTGACTTTTTTTAACACAAAATCACTCATCAAAAAAATTTTAGCATAAAATAGTATAAAAAGATTAAACTTTCAAAACTTCAAGATGAATTGCACGCACAACAGCTTGTACTCTATTATGCACTCCCAATTTTTCATAAACATTTTCCAAACAAGATTTAATTACTGATATTGAAACATTCAATTCTGCCGAAATCTGCTTATTATGATAACCTTGTGCAACCAATTCTAAAACACGCAATTCTTGTTCTGTTAGTAAATTCATCTAAAATTCCTTCAAATGTCCTTTTTTAATTCTCTTATAAACAATATCCAAGTGTCTATCAGCCGTTTGGCTATTTTTATAAAACACATGCTTTCAAAATGTTTTTTGGTATAATTAATAAGTAATAATTTAATTTTTGGGGGAGAATAATGGATTTAATACAATCAATTTTAATGGGCATAGTGCAAGGCTTGAGCGAATTTTTGCCAATTTCAAGTTCTGCACACTTAGTTTTTACTTCAAACTTTTATAAAGTTTTTAAAGGCATTGAAATTGTGCAAGAATCAAACCAAGAAGTCTTTCTTGACATAATGTTACACTTAGGTACATTAATTGCGGTATTAATCTTCTTTAGAAAAGAAATTTGGCAAATTCTAAAAGCGCTTTATTGCGGCTTAAAAAATAAAGATTATTCTTCACATGATTTTAAAATTGGTGCTTATATATTTTTAGGTACAATTATTACTGTATTAATCGCATTCCCAATGAATGAAGTTGCGGAGTTTTTGGTGTTCAAACCTTCGATTGTAGGCGGATTGTTGATTGGTACAGGTGTTTTGCTTTTATTCAGCGAATGGTGGGCAAAAAAACACCCTGATAAAAAAGAAATTTCTCTTAAAAGTTCAATTTTTATTGCAATAGCACAAGGTCTTGCAGCACTTCCGGGATTTTCTCGTTCCGGTTTAACAATTGCAACAGGTCTTTTAAGCGGTTCAGATAGAACTACTGCCGCAAAATATTCATTCTTGCTTAGTATTCCTATAATATTAGGTGCTTCTATGGTTTATCCGCTTGTTAAATTAGATTTTGCAGAAGTTGTTACATATAATTGGACTGCAATTATTATTGGCACAATTGTTTCAGGGATTGTCGGCTATCTTTGTATCAAATACTTCTTGCAATTTGTATCAAAATTCTCATTGGGAGTTTTTGGTTACTATTGTTTGATTATGGGCGTTATAACTGCGGTATTTTTTGCGTTGAATTAAATTAGTGAAGCAGAAAACTCCCCAGATGGAGGGGATTTAACTTGCGACATCCAATCTAACGCGTCTCACTCCCCTCTCCTTCTTCAATTCTACATGGAGAGGGTGCCGAAGGCGGGAGAGGGTATTATATTCATTTAATTAATAAGCTGGATTCTTCATTTTACAATACACTTCCGAGCTTGTAGGTATCACTACTAACAAAGAAGTGAAGTGTAAAATTGCCTTCGCAATGACATGGCGTGAGACTATTAGTTGGGCGTCATTGTGAGGTTCGTTAGAACCGAAACAATCCAGCTTTTTAATAACTATTTTTATTCTATGAAAAATTATCTCGAACAGTAGCACCTCCAGGGGAGGGGACTTAGCTTGCGACATCCAATCTAACGCGTCTCACTCCCCTCTCCTTCTTCAATTCTACATGGAGAGGGTGCCGAAGGCGGGA
>CAKVND010000032.1 GCA_934777245.1 uncultured Candidatus Melainabacteria bacterium
AATGTAAAGAAATTACTGATATTTCTGGTCTTACTCACGGTTGCGGATGCTGTGCTCCTCAACAAGGTACTTGTAAATTAACTTTAAACGTTAAAAACGGTATCATTCAAGAAGCTTTAGTTGAAACTATCGGTTGTTCTGGTATGACTCACTCAGCAGCTATGGCTGGTGAAATTCTTCCTGGAAAAACTCTTCTTGAAGCATTAAATACAGACCTTGTTTGTGACGCAATTAACGTTGCTATGAGAGAATTATTCCTACAAATCGTTTACGGTAGAACTCAATCTGCATTCTCTGAAAACGGACTTCCTGTAGGTGCTGGTCTTGAAGATTTAGGTAAAGGACTTTGCTCTATGTGTGGTACAATCCACTCAACAGCTCAAAAAGGTGTTAGATATTTATCATTAACAGAAGGCTACATCTTAAAAATGGGTCTTGATAAAAATGATGAAGTTATTGGTTATCAATTCGTAAATCTTGGTAAAGTTATGGATGCTATCAAGAAAGGTGTTGATCCTAAAGAAGCTTACGAAAAGAATATCGGTACTTACGGCAGATTTGCTGATGCAGTTAAGTACATTGATCCTAGAGAAGAATAATAGTTACGTGAATAGGTCAATAAGGCAATAAGTGAATAAGTTCATTTTATTCGCAAAGCTCATTAATAAAAAAAGCAAAATTTGTTTATAAAAATTTTAATATGAACTTATTCACACATTCACTTATTCACTTATTCACTTTTTCAGTAATAACAATTAAAATAAGGAAATAAAAATATGACAGTAAAATTTGAAGGACAAGATAGACGTGAAGCTACTCTAGCTAAAGTTTTACCTGAATACGGTTTCAAATCTTTAGAAGATGCTCGCGAACTATGCTTATCAAAAGGCATCGACGTAGATGCTATCGTTAAAGGTATTCAGCCTATCGCGTTTGATAACGCTTCTTGGGCTTATACTCTTGGTTGCGCTATTGCAATCAAAAAAGGTATTACAAATGCTGCTGATGCTGCTGAAGCAATCGGCTTAGGCTTGCAAGCATTTGCTGTTCCAGGTTCAGTTGGTGACAGAAGACAAGTTGGTATCGGTCACGGTAACTTAGCAGCTATGTTACTTAGAGAAGAAACAAACTGTTTCTGTTTCTTAGCAGGTCACGAATCATTCGCAGCAGCTGAAGGTGCGATTGGTATTGCAAGAAACGCTAACAAAGTTAGAAAAAATCCTTTAAGAGTTATCTTAAACGGTCTTGGTAAAGATGCAGCTCACATTATCGCTAGAATCAACGGTTTTACTTCAGTTGAAACTGAATACGATTACAAAACCGGTGAATTGAAAATCGTTAAAGAAACTCCATACTCAGAAGGTGAAAGAGCAAAAGTTAGATGCTATGGTGCTGATGACGTTAACGAAGGCGTTGCAATCATGATTAAAGAAGGCGTTGATGTTTCTATTACTGGTAACTCAACTAACCCAACAAGATTCCAACACCCTGTAGCTGGTACTTACAAAAAATGGTGCTGGGAAAATGGTAGAAAATACTTCTCAGTAGCATCAGGTGGTGGTACTGGTAGAACTCTTCACCCAGATAACGTTGCTGCTGGTCCAGCTTCTTATGGTATGACAGATACTATGGGTAGAATGCACGGTGATGCTCAATTTGCTGGTTCATCTTCAGTTCCTGCTCACGTAGAAATGATGGGTGTAATCGGTATGGGTAACAACCCAATGGTAGGTGCTACTGTTGCTGTAGCAGTTGCTGTTGAAAACGCTATGAAAGCATAGATAATTAAAAATATAAAAAAAGAGAACGATGTATATCGTTCTCTTTTTTTTGTCATAATATCCTCTATTTATTTGATTACAAATTTTAACAAATCCTATAAACTATATGTATTGAATGGGGAGAGATATGGCTAAATCGAATTTAAAAGAGAAAAAGGCTGCGAAGAGTACAGCGGCGTTAAAGGTAGTTGATGATAGTGCTGTAAAAACCACTGCTTATAGTGATATAAATTTAAAAAAATGGCGTGATTATGAGCATGTTAAAACAGATACACTATGGGAATTCCCGAATCGTTTAAAAGAAGGCGGACATTCTAACGAATACCATGGCAATTATATTCCGCAAATTGCTCAACAAATTTATGAACGCTATACAAAGAAAAATGATATCGTTCTTGATTTATTTTTTGGTTCAGGTACTTCCGGTATCGAAGCTATAAACATGAACAGACGTTGTATTGGTGTTGAGCTTAAAGACGAATTAGCAGAATCTGTTTCAGAAAAATTCACTCCAAAACAATTAGTAACAGATGTTAATATTATTTGTGCAGATTCAACAAGTGAATTAGCAAAAGAAAAAGTTCAAGCAAGACTTGATATTATGGGTAGAAAACAGGCTCAATTATTGATGCTTCATCCGCCTTATGATGATATTATAAAATTTTCTGATAAGAAAGAAGACTTATCTAATTGCGCAACAACAGAAGAATTTTATGATTTATTCGAAAAAGTTGCAAAAAACGGTTATGACCTTTTGGAAAAAGGACGTTTTGCATGCTTAATCATTGGTGATAAGTATGCAAATTCTCAGCATATTCCTCTTGGTTTTGAGTGCATGGCAAGAATGAATAAGTTAGGATTCATAACTAAAGCTATTATTATTAAAGATATGCAAGGCAACGAAAGAGCAAAAGGTAAGACTGCAAATCTTTGGAGATATCGAGCTTTAGCCGGTGGTTTCTATATTTTTAAACATGAATATGTAATGGTATTCCAAAAAGTATGATAAAAGAAACTCAAGAAGGTTTGTTAATTAGAATTAAAATAGTTCCTAATTCTTCTAAAAACGATTTGATAATTGAAGATGAATTCATAAAGGTTAAAGTTACGGCTCAACCTATTGAAAATAAAGCAAATAAGGCGCTTGTAGAATTTTTATCTAAGAAATTTAAAGTTCCAAAAACGAGTATTCAAATTGTAAAAGGTGATACTTCAAAAGAGAAAACACTCTTGTTTTCAATAAATGATGAAGAAAAGAAACAAAATATTATTTCAGAATTGACAAAATAGTCTAAAAACTATACTATAAAAAGAAAAGGTGTTTGTATGTATAAACGTTGGTATGATGTTGATCCTACAGTTAGTTTGGCAGTTAGTTTAATGAGAAATGCTAATATAATGACTCAGTACAAGTGTGCAGATTTAATTGTGCAAAAATCAAAAGATAATGGAATTGATTTGGCGGATAATATATTAACTGACGCTTTTACTTACGTGCTTAGACGTTGGTATGATACGGATCAAAAAATAGCAGAATCTTTTGAATACCTTAAATCACTTCCTCAAGAAATACAAAAAGAAGTTGCTTTGGATTTGATAAATTTATTGCAGGAAGAAGAAGCCCGATAATGAACACATTACAACAACTTTGTTTAAACCCCGCTTTAGTTGCCGTAATTTTATTGTGTGTTTTGTGTATCAGAAAAGTAAACGTTTTGTTGGCGATAATCGTATCAACAATTGTTGCCGGGCTTGTTTCAGGCATGCATATCCAAAAAATCATGGATGTTTTTATATCCGGCATGGGTGGAAATTCAGAAACAGCATTGAGCTATATTTTACTTGGCGCTTTTGCTGCAACAATGGCACACTCAGGCTTTACAGATGTTTTATCAAGAAAAATTACAGAAGTTGTTGCTGGTAAAAAATTCGTTTTGCTTGGAATCTTAACTCTTATAGCAATGGCGTCTCAAAATATTGTACCGATTCATATAGCGTTTATTCCAATAATAATTCCGCCACTATTAAAAATAATGAACAAATTAGAAATTGACAGACGTGCAGTAGCTTGTGTTTTGGCATTTGGTTTAAAGACTCCTTATATTGCAATACCGGCTGGGTTTGGTTTGATTTTTCAAAACTTGATAGCAGATAATATGACTCAAAACGGAGTACAAATTTTAAGAAGCGAAATTTGCAAATCAACTTTTATACTTGGATTAGGAATGCTTGTAGGACTTTTGGTTGCAGTTTTTATAACTTACCGTAAACCTCGAATATATGAGGATAAGCAAATTGCAAATATGCCTCAAGGTGAAACTAAGTTTCGTAAAAGACATTGGATTGTAATATTAGCAGCAATTGCTACATTTGTGGTTCAGTTATTAACCCAGTCATTGCCACTTGGCGCATTAGTCGGCTTAGGTATAATTTTCTCTTTCGGCGTAATTCCGCAAGACAAAATGGATCACATGATGAATGAAGGCATTTATTTAATGGGATATATCGCTTTTGTAATGCTTGTTGCAGCAGGATTTGCGTCTGTGTTAAAAGAAACAGGTGCGATAGATTCTTTAGTGAATTCTGTTATCGGAATTTTACCAAACAGTATAATTTTAACATCGTTGATAATTTTAATTATTGGTTTATTCATAACCATAGGAATTGGTACATCTTTTGGCACAATACCGATTTTGGCTGTTTTATTCATTCCTGTGTGTGTTCACTTAAATTTTAATCCGCAACAAATAGTTGTTTTATTAGCTGCAGCTGCGGCACTTGGCGATGCAGGTTCTCCGGCTTCTGACACAACGTTAGGGCCGACAGCAGGTTTGAATGCAGACGGACAACATAACCATATTTTTGATACATGTATTCCAACTTTTTTACATTATAATATCGCTTTAATTTTGTTCGCGCTACTTGGAATCTGGATATTTAGTTTATAATTAATATTTAAATTTACATCCAATTATCATTTTACACACATCTATACATAAAGGTCGTAACGATTAACAAAGCTGTCCCGATAATCTTTATATAGTGATTTTTCGTCCTTGCAGATTATATAATTGTCCGCATAGAGACTAAACAATCAACAACTTCTCTAAACGCGCCTTCTCCGCCTCTAGCAGTTGTAGTTTGTATACCTTTTATAGCCTTAACTTTATCAACAGCATCCGGAACAGTTATTGCATATTTTGCAAAATTTAAAGCCTCTACATCATTTATATCATCACCTATATAAACAAACTCGTCTTCTTTTAAATTGTAGCGTTCAACTATAGATTTGATAACATCAATCTTGATTCGAATTCCTTGATGCACTTCTTCAATATTAAATTTTTTAGCAAGAATCTCAATCGCTGAATTTTTTTCGCCGGAGATTATTCCAATATGATACCCGTTTTTTCTAAGAATTGAAAACGCCATTACATCCTTAAAGTTAAGTTTTCGTGTCATTTCACCTTTAGAATCGATATAAACGCAATTGTCTGTAACAATTCCGTCAAAATCTGTAATAACAAATTTTATACTATCGGGTAAATTCAAAGTCATACTAGCGCACCCTTCTTAACTTTTCAATAATAGGAAGCTCTCTGTCGTAAACAACTTTTACTCCATCCCCTAAAAGAATCGGAACTTGTCTTATATCTCTTACCATGTGATAAAGCCCTGCAGTTTCGAGGCTTGCTGCTTGGTCTGAACCCCAGTTTGTTCTATCAACTGTAATGTGACGTTCTACAGAGTTTGCTCCCATAACAACAGCTATAACAGAAGGAGTTACACCTCTTTCATGCCCTGAATAACCGATTGGGCAAGAAAATTCTTTTTTAAATTCCGGAATAACACGCAAATTCATTTCTCCGGTATCAGAAGGATAAGTCGATGTACAATGATAAATAACAAGATTTTCTTCGCCTAGAATTGATACAGCATGTCTAATTTCTTCCATTGTACTCATGCCCGTAGAAAGCAATATAGGTTTGCCTTTTGATTTTGTATATTTAAGCAAATTGTCATCAGTTAATGAAGCTGATGCAATTTTGTAACATGGAACATCGAATTTTTCCATAAAATCAACAGAAGCTTCATCCCAGCAAGATGCAAACCAAATTATCCCTTTTTTCTTACAATATTCATCAATTTCTTTATATTCAGCTTCTCCGAATTCCAAACCACATTTTAAATCGCCATTAGTATTTCCAAATACACTTTTTCTTTCTTTTGCCAGTTCTTCTTTCGTATAAACTACATCAATTGTTCGTTTTTGGAATTTAACAGCATCACATCCAGTTGTTACTGCTATATCTATCATCTTTTTTGCTAAACTAACAGAACCATTATGATTAATTCCTATTTCAGCAATTATAAAACAAGGATAACCATCGCCAATTACCTTATTTGCAATTTTCACACACTTAGTCATTAAAACTCCTCTTACAACATTTAGCTCAAATATTTCTTATACAAAGCAAATTCGTCAGGATCAACTTTATGCTCGTTCTCTTTTTCTTCAACAACATGATTTGTTTCTTCTGTCGCGGTATGGAACAATTTATCTATAATTCCGTCAGAATTTTCTTCATCTTCAACATAAATATCTGAGATTTCAAACTCATCAGACTCTTTTTCATTTGTCTGTGCTGTTTCTTCGTCCTCTACGACTTTTTTGCTTACAACTTTTGTGAATCCTGGAATCTCAATTTTTGGAATCTCAATTTTTGGAATTCTAATATTAGGAATTTCAATCTTTGAATATTCGCCTTCTTCAAATTCTTCGGGCGGAAAACTTCCCAAATCTTTAATTAGATGAATTGAATTTGTGGAAGCACCGATAAGCATTCTTTTGCCATCTAATTCCACTACATGTAAAGATTTATTATTACCTAAAGGAGTTGTTGAAACAACTGAAACATGAGAATTTGCATTCTCACCCATTTGTTTTTTTAAGGTTACCAATCCTAATTTGTTTAATTTTGCGTAAATAATTCCTGTTGCATAAATCAACAAAACAACAAAAATTAATGAAAATAATATCGAAATAAAATTCGGCTCTTGTCCAATTGACTGAGTAGCTATTGAATTAGTAGCATCATTCGTTGTTGATACAGAAGACGCTTGTGCAGCATTTGCAAGCGGTTCCGGCAAGTCCGGTAAAATATCAAATCTATCAGCAGCATAAACACAAGATGCGCTTATTAAGCAAAATACTCCCAAAAGTAATCTATAAATCTTATTCATCAATAAATCCGACTTTTCTTAAGGTTTTAGGCTCAAATCAAACAAGAAAACCCCGTTTAAAAATATCCTTCTCCCTTATACTCCTTTTCTGTTATAATTGTATCATAAAATATAAAAATAGGACAAGTATGGCATGCTAATGGAAATATTGAATTTTTACCTTGCAGACAAAAGTACTTTTTGTATTCATATATTGAATATTTTTGTTCTTGGGACACTAATTTTTTTATTCATTTTTGCAAGACAAGCAAGAAAAAAATGGTCAAAAATCAATGACTATTTTGGAGTTATTACTAAGACCGTCAATTCAGTTCGCTATGGTGATTTATCTAAAAAAGTGGAAAAAATGGATTTACCAAGCACAGAACCTCTTGCCGAAAGTATTAACCGAATGATTGAAACGCTTTATGACAGAGAAAAAATGATTACAGAATATCAAACAGAGCTGCACAGGCAAAATAAATTCTTAGAAGCAGTTATCAATTCACTTTCAGACGGATTAATCGTAATTGACGAAGATTATAATATATTAAGAGCTACACCTAAAATCTGCGAATGGTTTAATGTTCAAGGTAAAGACTTAATTGGAGCTTCTTTAGCAGATTTTGTACAAGTTGAAAAAAACAAAAATTTACAAACTCTTAATGAAGATGATATATCAATCGAAAATGACAGAGCATCAAATTTTATCGCAAGTTCTATGGAATTAAAACTGGAAGATAAAAAACGCAGGTTTATTGTAATTATAAAAAATGTTACCAATCAAAGAGAATTAGAAAGCCTTAAAGAAGACTTTGTAGCAACTTTAACTCATGATTTGAAAGTTCCGATTATTGCTGAAACAAACATGCTTGAACTGTTTTTAAATCAGAATTTCGGCCCAATTTCTGATAAACAGGAAGTTGCACTAAAAAACATGCAAGCTTCTAATAAAGAACTTCTTGATTTGGTACAAATTGTACTTGAAACATACAAGGTAAAAGATGGCAATGTTCGCTTGTATAAAGAAAATATCAAGCTTAAACCGTTTATTGAAGAAATTATTGAAGAAATGCATCCAATAGCAAATAAAACCGGCAATCCGCTTAATTTTGACACAAATCGTGATATTTGCGTAATTGCAGACAAAATGCAATTGAAAAGAGTTATTAAAAATCTTATTCAAAATGCCATATCATACGGTGAAGCTCATTCGCCAATTGACATTACAATAGGTGAAATTCCAAAATTTATAGTAATAAAAGTTAAAGATTTTGGCGCAGGAATTTCCAAAACTGACATAGATAAGATTTTCAACAAATATTTTTCTGCGGCAAAAAAATTCCGCAAAATCGGTACCGGACTTGGCTTATATTTGGCACTGCAGATAGTTAAATCGCATGGTGGAGATTTATCTGTAGAAAGCGAAGAAGGCGAATATACAGAGTTTACAATAAAACTTCCGGCTGTAATTAATACAAATTTACATTATGGTGAATAATTATGATATTATATGATACGAAATTTTTACAATTAAAAAGTACACCGTCTAAATCAGGCAAAGATTGGGTTTACGCACACAGACCGAATGCAAAAGATGTTGTTGTGATTCTTCCAATAATCGCTCATGACAAAATTTTGTTTCTCAAAGAGCAACGTCCGCCACTTATAGCAGAAGGCATTGCAGAATATTCTATTGCACTTCCGGCAGGTCTTGTAGGTGACGAAAGAGTTGGAGAATCTGTAGAAGACGCAATAAAAGCCGAATTGTTGGAAGAAGCGGGTTTAATCGCAGATAGAATAGATATTAAATCACACAAAGTTGCAAGTTCTCCTGGGTGTGTTTCTGAAACGGTAACAATCGCAATTGCCTATATTAACGAATACAAGCTTTCTGCACAACCGGTAAGCGATGGCGGAGTGATTGTTGATAGAATTTTAGTTGACAGAAAAAATGTTTATAAATGGCTTAGAGAGCTGGAAGAAAATGGAATTGCACTTACCGCTTCAACTCTTGCAGCTTTATTTTATTTGAATGAGGAGAATTAATTATGATATCAAAAGGTATAAGAGGCGCAATTACAGTTGCAGAAAACAGTTCGGAAGCAATTGGCGCAGCTACAATAAAATTATTACAAGAAATGATGTGTAAAAACAAAATTGAAACAGATATGATTTCACACGTTATTTTTACGCTTACAAATGATTTAAATGCGGATTTTCCGGCTAAATATGCACGAATCAATTTGAAATGGAAAGATGTTCCAATGATGTGTTTTCATGAACTTGATGTTCCAAATTCATTACAAAAATGTTTAAGAGTTTTAATTGTCGTTAATTGTGGCGATACATTTACACCTGAATTTGTTTATTTAGATGGAGCTGAAGTTTTAAGAAAATGAAAAACATTTTGATTGTTGATGATGTAAAAGGCTGGCGTGATTTTAACACTAACGTCATGCACGAACTTTTTGGAAATAATGTTAACATTGATACAGCTGAAAGCGCAACAATGGCATACGATTTTCTTTTACAAGCAAAACCTTATGATATAATTCTAACGGATTTGCAAATGGAAGATAGTTATTTGCCAAAATACGCTGGAGAATGGCTTGTTGAACAAATTAAAACATTCAACCGATACAACTCTACGAAAATTGTAATGATTTCAGCAGCATATAACATTCGCCACATCGCAGATAACCTCGAAGTTAACTGCATTCCAAAATCTACTGCGCTAACATGTGTTTCTGCTTACAGAGAAATATTATGTTAACATCAAAAACGTTTAAATTAAACAAAAACTAATTTCTAACGGCAGATACCAGCACTTTTTGCAAATCATTTTCTCTCAAGCTATAATAAACATAACTTGAGAGGTAAAAATGAACTTATACGAACTATCTGAAATAGCTGATAAAAGATTTTCACACGGCGAAGAAATCCCGCAAAATATAATAGATAATGTAAAAGGAATTGTATCAAATGGCGGATTTATCGGCATGGCTCAAATTAATCCGATAGCAGGAAATATTGAATATAACGCAAAAAAAATTGCAAAATACATTAAATATTCTTGTAAAATCGGCTTAGATTTAGTTGTGTTTCCGGAACTTGCACTAATGGGTTATCCGATTGAAGATACAATTGACCGACATCCGATTATTGTTGAAGAAAATATTAAATGGCTAAAAGGATTAGCAAAAATTACAGTCGGAACAACGGCTCTTGTTGGTTTTGTTGAACCTCGAAGAAAAGACGCGGAAGGTAAAAAATATTTTAACTCTGTTGCAATTCTAAAAGACGGGAAAATAGCAGGAATTGTTAGAAAGTCACTATTACCTAATTATTCAGAATTCAATGACTACAGATATATTGAACCATCTCCGACCGTAGGAGTTCAGCCGGCTGAAACTTTAGGTGTTTTTGATAAAGACAACATTAAAGATAATAGTAAAATTTTTGAAAAATACGGAATTTCTATTTGTGAAGACTGTTGGAACAATAAAGAATTTTTTGAAAAAAATCTTTATGATAAAGACCCGATTGATGAACTTGCACAAGAAAATCCAGAAATTTTTATAAATTGTTCAGCTTCACCAACAAGAGCAAAAAAAGAACAATTAAAACATAACATGCTCTCTTTTATTGCTAAAAAATACAACACTCCGATTGTATATGTTAACCAAGTTGGTGCGATTGACAACAGTTCGTTTGACGGTTCCAGCAGAGTATTTGATGCGGACGGAAAATTGTTAGCAAGAGCAAAATCTTTTGAAGAACAATTTTTAATTGTTAACCCGAAAGAAAAAATAGGCAAAATTTATCCGCTGACTAGAGGCTTGGATAAATCTCTTAATGAGCAAAAAGTTTTTACTTTAGAATATGAATCAGATTTAGAGAGAACATATAAAACAATTCTTCAAGGAATTCGTGATTACTTTAAAAAATGTGGTTTTAAACGTGCGGTTTTAGGGCTTTCAGGCGGTTTAGATTCGACAGTTTGCGCAGTACTTTTAGCTGATGCAATCGGAAAAGAAAATGTTTTTGGCATCTCTATGCCTTCTCATATCACAAGCAAAGAAAGTAAATCTGACGCTCAACAATTAGCACACAATTTAGGAATTAATTTCACAGAAGCTACAATACGCCCAATGATTGATACTACAACAGAATGTTTAAATGAATTGTTTAAGACGGTAGAAACTAAATGGGACGGACGTTACAAGACTTCGTTTACTCCTGATAATATTCAGGCTCGCTCCAGAGCAATGTTCTTGTGGGGAATAAGTAATGAATTTGCCTCTTGCATTCCTATTGCAACTTCCGACAAATCAGAACTTTATATGGGATACGCGACAATTAACGGTGATATGTCAGGCGGTTTTGCACCAATTGCGGATGTTCCTAAAACTAAATTATTTGCATTTGCGCGTTGGATGAATGAAAACCGAGAAGAAAAAAATGCAATTCCGGAAGCTATTATCCTTAAAAAACCTGGTGCAGAACTTGCAATCGACCCTAAAACAGGCAAACCGCTAATCGCAGAAGATGCTCTTATGCCTTATGAATTCTTAGATGAAATCATTTGGCGAGTTGAAAATAAAAATGAAGGTTACCATGACCTTTTAGAAACAGAATTTGTTTATGAAAAACATAATTCTGTTTCAAAAGAACAAAAAACCGAATGGTTAGACAAATTTTTCAGACGTATGTCAACTGCGCTTTATAAATGGTCGATTTTACCGCCATCAGTAATTGTAGAATCTCGTTCTATCAATAAATACGACTACAGACAGCCAATTACATCTTCAAAGATTAATTACAAAGGCGTTGAAGACAATTACATTGATATGAGCTTAGATGAATAATATTAATGCTATAACAAAAAGCTTATACTTTAATATGTTACAATTCGTTACAAATTCAATAATAGTACGCATTTTTATAATAAAATAGAAATATGAGTTTAGATGCCGTTATAGATAGCTTACTATCCCCAATAGCTGACAAAGTTTCGGGATTAATATTTTCGTATATCACAATAGGTGGAGTTAAGGTAGAATTTTTGATTGCTCTGCTTATTTTTGCTGCAATTTATTTTACAATTAGAACAGGTTTTATTGGTGTTTGGGGTTTTAAGCATGCAATAAAACTGATTACTAATAATTATAAACATAATAATCCAAGTGGTTATCAAAGAAAAAAGAAGGGAGAATTATCTTCTTTTCAAGCACTTAGCGCAACAATTTCAGCATCAGCCGGAATTGGTAACGTTGCAGGTTCTGCAGCCGCAGTATCTATTGGAGGCCCTGGGGTAATTTTTTGGATGATAATTGCGGGATTCTTTTCAATGGCGCTAAAATTTTCAGAAGTTTTACTTGGGGTAAAATTCAGAAACACCAACCCTGATGGTTCTGTTTCCGGCGGACCAATGTATTATATTTTAGTGGGGCTTAGAGGAAAATACTCTCAAAAATTTGCTCCGATTTTGGCTAAAACTTATGCTGTTTGCTGTATTTTTGCGATGATTGGCGGATGGAATTTATTTCAAATTAACGCAATGACCGCTCAATTTACAGAAGTTACTGGCGGAGATAACAGCTTCTTTGCGAACAATGGTTGGATTTTAGGTACAATTGTTGCCGTTATTACTTGGTTTACAATTATTGGCGGAATTAAAGCAATCGGAAAATTCACTTCAAAAGTAACGCCTATTATGTGTAGTTTATATGTTGCAAGCGCATTTTTAGTGTGTTTGGTAAATATCCATCACTTGCCAGAAACGCTTGTTTTAATTGTTAAAGAAGCATTTTCGCCACGCGCAATGACAGGTGGAGCTTTTGCATGCTTACTTTGGGGATTCAGACGTGCAATGTTCGCAAACGAATCAGGTTTGGGTACTGCGCCAATTGCGTTTTCAGCTGTTAATACTAACAAACCTGTTGCACAAGCGTTTATTTCAATGTTACAACCGTTTGTAGATACTGTTATCGTTGGCGTTGCTACAGCATTCGTAATTGTCGTTTCTAAAGCTTATTTAACAGTTGATGGCATTGCAGGTATCGAATTGACATCAAAAGCTTTTGCAACAATTTGCCCTGCATATCCGATTTTGTTGACTGTTATGGCAAGCTGTTTTGTACTATCTACCATGCTTTGCGGATCGTTTTATGGTTTAAAAGCTTGGGGATTCTTGTTTGGAAATTCAAAAAATAAAACGCGCGTTTTTCAAGCGATTTACTGCTTATGCATAATAGCAGGGTCAGCAATGAATTTTCAAAGTATAATCAATCTTTCAGACGCTGTAACATTGTTTTTAGCCGTGCCAAATTTAATTGCTGTGTTTGCACTTTCTGGTATTGTAATAAAGGAACTTAAAAGATATTGTGAACGCTATGATGTCGGAATTAAAATTGTAAAATATTTGAAATAAAATTTTATATAATTTTTACTTGCTCAAATTGTATCAATATTGTACAATAGCTCCATGCAAAGGGAGGTTTTATGCCAAAAATTTATTTCGTAGATGTAACTAATAGAGACGGGGTTCAAACTTCAAGATTGGGTTTGGCAAAACTACAAAAAACAATAATCAATTTAATGCTTGATGACATGGGAATTACTCAATCTGAATTTGGTTTCCCGACTACTATGCACGAAATCAATTACTTAAACGCTAACTTAGAATTAGTTAAACGTGGTGTAATTCGTAAAACTAAGCTTTCCGGCTGGATGAGAGCTATGGCATCTGATGTTGAAAAATCGTTTTCAAACTGTCCTTTGCTTGAGAATTGCAATCTTTCGCAATCGACTTCCGAACAAATGATTTATGGAAAATATTTAGGTAAAAAAACTCCTGATGATATTATTAAAATGACTTGCGAAGCAGTTGAATGTGCAGTCTCAAAAGGTGCAAAAATCATTGGTGTTAACGCAGAAGACGCATCAAGGAGCGATTTAGACTATTTGATTAAACTTGCAAAAGAAGTAAAAAAACGTGGAGCATATCGTTTTAGATATTGTGACACATTGGGTTACGAAGATCCTCATACGACTTACACCAGAATTTATCGATTAGCAAAAGAAACACAAATGCCAATAGAAATGCACTTCCATAATGATTTGGGAATGGCTGTTGCATGTTCTGTTGAAGGCGCTAGAGCGGCTGTAGATGCAGGTGTTGATGCTTATATCAATACTGCAATAAATGGCATGGGAGAACGCGCCGGAAATGCAGATTTGGTTTCTTGTTTACTAGCTGTATTAAAATCTGCCGGCTTTAGAAATTCAAACGGAGTATTTCAAGTTGATGAAAATATTGATTTAAGTAAAGCATGGAAACTTGCTAAATATACCGCTTACGCTTTTGGTTTACCAATTCCTATCAATCAACCGGCAGTCGGAGATAATGCATTTGCACATGAATCAGGAATTCACGCAGATGGAGCACTTAAAGACAGAAGAAATTATGAATTATATGATTTTGAAGAACTGGGACGTGGCGAACCGGAAATCATTGAAACAGGAAGAATGATTACGACAGGTGAATACGGTGGAATTAAAGGTTTCAGAAATGTTTATGACAAGTTGGAATTAGAGTTTAAAGATGAAAACGAAGCACGAAACATTTTGGAATTGGCACGTTATGCAAACGTACATACTCAAAAGCCTTTAACAGAAAGTGAATTAAAGTTTATTTATCATTATCCTGATATTGCAGCAAAAATAATGACAGTTTCTCCATTCTACGAACCAACCGGAGAATTACAAAAACGTCTTGATAAAGGTGATATTGCAATGCCACATCATATTATATAAACAAATTTTTAAAATAAAAATAAAAAGTCACACGCAAAAAAACGTGTGACTTTTTTAATAAACTTATAAGATTTCTTATTTAGCAACTTTTACATTCATATAATCAATTGCATATTCTGTTTTTTCAGCACCTTGTTTAAAATTGATAGGAATTCTTGCTGTCCTTGTACAAGCTTTAACCGTCCAAATTTCACTCCAAGCATTATTATTTTTAGGTTTTGAAATTTCTGTATTAACAATTGCAAAGTCTTCACAGCCTTGTGCTGCAACTCTTAATGAATAGTAATAAATTGGCATAATCATTGAAGATTGTAGTTGTGAATCAGTAATTGATTTACCTTTTACAGGAATTGTATTATCAAAGTTATAAGCAAACACTGTTGTTGATAACATCAATAGTGATAAAACTAATAAATGAACTTTCTTCATTGAAAACTCCTTTCGCTATTCCTCTAAATATCTGGACTCATATTAACATAAAAATAAAACTGGTTCAATATTTCATTAAACCCAGATTACTTATTCTCTTTGTTCCTTATTAAACAAATGTTTTACTTTGTATTTAAGCGTTTGTTTTTCGGCTTCAAGAGCTTCGTGTTCTTGAACGGCTTGTTCAATTGTCTCAGCCTCACTGCCTTCAACAGGTTCAGGAATTGAGTTTACGTAATCAACTGCATCCTGATATTGAGTTTCAGTTGCAAGCCACTTGAACGATTTAATAAGTGTTAATGGTTTTGCAGCGTCACCTCTTACTACAAGTTGAAATTTAGTTGCTGCATTATCCACATACTTATCAGAGAAGCTTGGAATAATTGCCATCTCATCTTCAGGAACCATTTCACAGAAAATAGAGAATGCTTTTGCAGTTACAACATTCAAGCTAGCTGCACTATTAATCAAGTTAGCAGGGTTGATTGCACCTATTGGGCCAAGCAAATTTGAAACAAGTGATGCCATTCTTGCACGAACTTTCATATCAGCGTAGTTTCTCAAAATATCAAAATCGCCAAAAATATGTAAGCTTAAAATATTACCTAACGATGTAATTGGTTCAATATGACAAATACCATCACTAAAACTCAATTTACCATTCAAATCAGAGAAGTGAGTCGTATCAATCGTTGTAAGTCCGCTAATTACACCCCCTAAAGCAGTTTGGAAGAACTGAGATTCGCGGATGTTTTCTGCAATAATCAAGTTTTCCAATTTGCCGAATGGGCCAAATTGACCGTCTTTAACTGTAAAATTAACTTTACCTTTCAAGCTTTTCATTTGTTCTTCATAAGTTGCACCTTTTAAAGATAAATCTGTGCTGAAATTTGCAGTGCCTGAAAGTGTGTCTTTCATATTTGCACCGTCTAAAAGAGCTTGTTCAACATCAATGCCCTGACCGTTTACGCGTATGTTCAAAAGGGTTGTAATCAAGTTCATTGAAATGTTGCCATTTACGCGACCTTTGAATACGTTTGTTCTCAAGTTTCTTAAGTAGAAAATATTTCTTGCTAAAGAAATTCTGCCTGTTGTGTTTCTTACATCAATGTTGCCTGTAATTATTCTTGCAAAATTGATTGAGCCGTTTCTAATAACTACAGGAATATCAGCGCTTGCGCTAGAAGCCGATGAAGCTGAACCAGTGTTTTGTGGAACGTATTTCATAGCTTTATCGCTAACGTTCATCAATTTATCAATATTCATGTATCTTGAATTAACGTCAAGATTAAGAATATTCAAAATGTTTGAAGGAAGCAGACTAACTGTTCCTTGTGCTTGAATATCAGAGCCGTTTAGAAGTAAATCTTGTATGTTAAAAATTGCTTCTTGTCCTTTGAATTTTAATTCAGCATTCCTTAGAGTTAATAACAATTCAGGAATTGAAAGATTTGTTACAGTAAATCCGCCTCTTAATCTTGGGTTTGATGTTTCACCAAACACAAACGCTCTACCTTTAACATCAAAATTAGATTGAGGGAATACGTGAATTTTACCGTTTAAAGCTTTTGGCATAGTAATTTTTAGAAGATTTATTCTATCTCCTGCAATCGTACCGTCTACGCCTAAAACTTCATTCAAGTGGACAACTTCATCACCTTCTTCATCAACAGTTACACTTCTTATAAATAAACCTGTTTTCTTGATTTTAATTCTATTAGGTTTAAAATCAACAACAGTTTGCAATGAAGTATTTGCACCGTTAATGTTTGAAAAATCAACAGGTGTAATAAAGTTTGTTTTGTCAGCTAAAGCTTGAGCAAAAAGAGTTTGTTTGTGTTTATCACCGTCAAAATTTACTTTTACAGGAATTGTACCGTTTGAGTGAATATATGGTTTGAATTCGCGTCCGATAAGTTTAATTAAATCATCAGTATAAATGTTACCATAAGTCGTAAAGCTCAATGATTTTAATTTATTATAATCAATTACACTACCGGCATAGTTCAATGTTGATTTGTCATTGAACAAAATTTTATTGTCGCCAATAGTTATATTATTATCTGCCAATTCCAAGTCAAATTTCGGGACAGCAATTCTTGATTTTGTTTGAAGAAGTAATAGAGCAAAATCACTGTTGTTAATTTTTCCGGCTAGAGCCTTGTTTTGCAAGAAAAATTCACCATTCAAGTTGTTATTTGTAACAACCATGTTTTTGTCTGAAATATTTAAGTTCGCAAGAGCGAATTTAACGCCGGCAACAGCTTTCTTTAATTCACCTTTCAGACCTAAATCGAAAGACGCATCGCCTGATTTAAAATTGTATGTGCTTCTGATTTCTCTTGGCGCGAATGCGTTGAATAGAATAGGCAAAGGTATTTTCTTTGCGCTTACGTTAATATCTGCAACAGATTTTTTGTCTATTTTACCGTCAATCGTAATCGGTTGGTTACCGACGAAAAGACTTGAATTTCTTATATCAAGTATATTATCATCAAGTTTAATGTTCACATTAGCCTTAGAAATTACGTTACCAATATTTCTAACGCTTAAACCGCCGTCTTTAACCAAAATTGAACCAGATGAAGTCAATTTTTTAAAGTTGGTTTTGATATAGCAATCAGTTTGCAATGCACCAGTAGCTTTAACTTGAGCCAATTCATTATAAATATGTAATGAATCCATAAACGCTTTTGATAAGATAATTAAATCATTAAACTTGATATCAGCGGTTTTGATACTCATATCCATTTTAGGATTATGACCGTAGTTTACTTTACCCAAAAGTTGGATGTTTTGATTTTGCGCTGCATAGATATTTGTATCCAAATCTACATTTGAACCGAAAGTTTTAGTTCTAAAATAACTTTCAGGTAATTTAAGGTTACCAACTTTTAAACTAATATTATTAATATCAAAATGACCATAAGAAGTTAAATTATTGTTATGATTTCTTATGCGCAATTTTGTATCAAGATTTGCTTTCAAATCGTAATTTCTGTACATTGTTACAGGGTTTACGAATGGAATTTCAATTCTTTCAGCAGGATCATCTTCTGAATCAAGAGAAGGCTCAACCGGCGGTAAAAATGTGTTTATATCAATATTTGCGGTGATATTTTTGTTTTCATCGCTAAATAATTCTGCGTAAGTTTTAACTTTTGCACTTTTACCGTTAAAATAACCTAAAACTAGTTGTTCGCCTTTTAAATCCAAATAATGCTTAGTTTTAAGGTCATTTACAAGAACTCGGTAGTTATTAAGCTTAACAGCAGGAACTTTTATTCTTATCCATGCAGGATTAAATTTAAAGCCTTCAGCTTCTGCTTGAACAGTTTGTCTGCCTTCTTCAAGTTTTTGTTCTTTTCCTGCATTTAACAAGTTTTCTACGAGTTTAACAACTTTGAAGTTTTCGTTGTTTATGATTTCTAAGTTTACAAATGGTTTTTCAACTTCAAGACAAGAAACTTTTACGGTTAGCAATAAGAGACTTGGAAGTGAAATTCTTGTTTTAACTTTATCTGCTGAAAATAAAACCGAATTATCAGGGAGTTTAACTGATATGTTTTCAGCTTTTATACCAGCTCCGAGAAGTGGAGTAGTTGTGATTTTAACGTTTTCAAAATTAACATTTAGTTTCGCTTGTTCTTTTGCTAGTTTTTGGATTTCCGGTGTGTACTGATTCAAATCTATTACATTTGGCAGTACAAAAAGAAATCCGGCATAGGCTAAAACAATTGCCCCTAGAACAGAAAAGCCTAAGTATTTAAGAAAATTTTTCATACACAATTCCCCTTTACTACTCAATTATAGAAAAAAGGAAAATGTGCGTCAATTAACATGACAAAAGCTTAGCAAGCTTTCCAAACTCTTGTATTGAAAGTTTTTCGCCACGAATATTTTCGTCTAAATTCATTTTTGAAATCGCTTCTGCAACTTTAACTTTGTCAAAACCGGAGCCAACCAAACAATTTTTCAAAGTTTTGCGTCGTTGAGAAAATGCTGCTTTTATTACGCGTCTAAAGAAAGAATAATCATCCAACTTTAATAATGGTTCTTTACGAACTTTTAGAGAAACTAGCGCAGAATTAACTTTTGGCGCTGGATAAAAAGATTTGCGCCCTACAAGTCTTATAATTTCGCAATCCGCCCAAAATTGAGAAAGAATAGTTAAAAGACCGTATTGTTTTGATTGACTTTTTTCAGTCGCTACGATTCTTCTGGCAACTTCTTCTTGAACCATGAGAATAATATCTTTAATCTTATTACGATTTTTGTTATTCAAATCGTCAATTTCGCCTAAAAGATGGACAATAATTGGAGAAGTTATATAATACGGAATATTTGCAACAACTTTTACGTTATCTTCTGTTAAAGCCGAAATATCCGTCTTCAAAATGTCATTATGTATGATTTCTAAATTGTCGCAATCAAGTTTTTCAAGCTCTTTTATTGCCTCTTCATCCAATTCAATCGCGATAACTTTTTTAGCATGCTTTACTAATTGTTCTGTAACAAACCCGACACCGGGGCCGATTTCTAACACAGTATCTTCTTTTGTAATTCCTGCAAAATCAATAATATCACCGATCACATCGGGATTAATTAGGAAGTTTTGACCTAATCTTTTTTTTGTTCTAAAAAACTTTGCTCTTTGTAAATAATCCATCATGGTATTTATAATAGTACAAACAGGGAAATGTTAAAATATCAATCTTGATTTAGAATAGAATTGTTGAAAGAAATTCAACTATCATAAATCAAAATGTTTAAAGGTAATAAGGTAATAGGGGAATAAGTGATTTAAAATTTACCATTTATATATTGCATTAAATTATCGCATTTTTATTAAAAAATCTCTAAAACCTCTTATTCCCCTATTACCTTAATCCCTTATTCCCCTCCAAGAATCTTTCATATATAATAAAAAAGGAGAGTATCGTGAATCAATGTAAAACAAAAACCGAAGAAAAATTAGAGTACAGCCAGTTATTGGACGAATTTATTTTAGGCTGTAAAACTTCCCGCAAAATCGGCATGGAATATGAGCGTATTCCGCTTAATAAAATAACAAAAGAGGTTGTTTCTTATGGTGGCGATTATGGAGTTTGCGAATTGTTAAGAGAATTCGCAAAAAGCGATAACTGGGATTACATTTTAGATGATACAAATATTATCGGACTAAAAAAACTTCACGATACAATAACTTTAGAGCCTGGGTGTCAAATAGAATTAAGTATTGAACCGCAAGAATTTATCAGGGATTTGAAAAAGAAAATTGAAGAAATTGACTCAAACTTAATACCAATTTTAGAAATGTTCGGAATTGAACTTATCAACAAAGGTGTTTCACCGACTACTACTTATAAAAATATTAAAATTTTACCTAAACGCAGATATCATATTATGGCGAATTATTTATGGGGAATTCTATCTGACGTTATGATGAGAGAAACCGCAGGGATTCAAGTTGGAATCGATTATTCTTCAGAAGAGGATGCGATGAGAAAATTCCGCGTCGCAAATCTTATGATGCCGTTTGCAACTGCAATGTACGCTAATTCCAAAATAAGAGGCGGAGTTGATACAGGTTATAAATCTTTTAGAGCATTGGCTTGGTTAAATACAGACAACGAGCGTTGCGGATTTGCTACAAAATTCCAAGACGGCATGTCATTTAAAGATTACGTTAATTTACTTTTGGACACTCCGATGATTTTTATTAATCGTGAAAATACACCTTTAAACGTAAACGGACGCATGACATTCAAACAATTTATGGAAAAAGGATTTGAAGGTTTTAACGCTACCATTGAAGATTGGCAATTGCATTCAAATCTTTATTTTCCGGAAGTTCGACTTCGTAATTTTATTGAAATCAGAAACCACGATTGCGTTGGTGGCGGTTTAGAATACTCTATTCCTGCTTTGTATAAAGGAATCATGTACTCACCAGCAGCACTGGAAGAAGTTGAAAACTTACTCTGCAAATACTCATTTAATGAAATTAACGAACTTCGATATAATGTTGCTCGATACGCAACATCAGCAAAGATAAGAAAACATCCGATTGCAAATATCTGCAAAGAACTTGCCGAAATTTCTTATTATTCATTAAAAACTCAACTTGAAGATGAAGAGAAGTTTTTAGAGCCGATAATGGAACTTTTAAAGAAAAACAAAATCCCTTGTGAAATATAAATATTAGTTGACTTTTTACATTAAATCTTGTTACAATATATTTTTCTAAGTAAGGAGATTTATATGAAATATTCAACAGACGGAACACAATACCACATTGGACTAAAAGAAGGTGATGTAGGAGAATATGTAATTTTACCGGGAGATCCCAAAAGATGTGCCAAAATTGCTGCATATTTTGATAATGCAAAATTAATTGCCGACAGACGTGAATATACAACTTATACTGGATATTTAAACGGAGTTAAAGTTAGCGTAACTTCAACCGGTATTGGCGGTCCTTCTGCAGCAATAGCTTTAGAAGAATTAGTTAAAGTTGGTGCTAAAAAATTTATCAGAGTTGGCACTTGCGGTGGCATGGATATTGATGTAAAAAGTGGCGATTTAGTAATCGCAACAGGAGCAATAAGAATGGAAGGTACTTCTAAAGAATATGCTCCAATTGAATTTCCGGCTGTAGCTGACTATGACATTGTAACTTCATTAATAAATGCTGCTAAAAAATTAAATCAGAACTATCACGTTGGTGTAGTAGAATGTAAAGATTCTTTTTACGGACAACACAGCCCAGAAATCATGCCTGTAAACTATGAGCTTCAAAACAAATGGAATGCTTGGTTAAAATTGGGCTGTAAGGCATCTGAAATGGAATCTGCAGCTTTGTTCATTGTTGCAAGCTATTTGAAAGTTAAAGTAGGTTCTATATTCCTTGTTGTTGCAAATCAAGAAAGAGAAAAACAAGGTTTAGAAAATCCTGTTGCTCATGATACAGATGCTGCTATTAAAACAGCTGTAGAAGCAATAAAAAGCTTAATAGACTAAATATTATAATTAAAAAAACAATCTTTTATAACGATTTATACATAATAAAACGATGTATGTTAACTATACATCGTTTTTTATTAATATTTTATTAGATTAATAAGGCAAACTTTCAATAAATTCTGGCACTTTGATATCCGTCATAGGTACATCTTTTTGCCTGTAAGATTTTTGCGTATATGATATCCAGTTAAACAACAATACTGAACTTGGTTTGTCTACTATACCATTAATAACGCTTCTAAATTCTTTTGTGTTCTTTGTAGGAAGCGGAGGAAGTTTTTCAAAATCTTCCGGCAATAAGTTGTATTTAGTATCTTCGCCAGTTAGCATTACCATTAATTTATTGAACGAAAAATCACCAAACGCGCCAAGTCCTGACACTACTTCATCAGACAATCTTCCAAGAACAACAAGTTTTGCGTAATCTGTAACAGGATTATATTGACCTTTGATAAACAATGTCATTAAAGGACCTTGAGATTGAAGCATTTTAACGTTTGCTATACCGTTTTTCATTGTAATATCGCCTCTCAAGTATTTAAACAAGCCTGTATCTTTAAGCGTTACAGCCTTAGTTACAACGCTCAAAGAAGTTCTGAGCATGCTATCAGCGATAACGTTTTGAGCATATAACAAGTGTTCTAATTTACCTAAAGTTCCCATTCTGCCATTATGAATAATAAACTTCAAATCACCATCTAACGATTGTTTTGAACTTAAATTACCATGCATATTAGCATCAAAATCCATAACACCGCTTATTGTATCTTTTCTTGTTGAAACAATATCAAAAATTGGTGCTGCGCTAACGCCCCTTGCTTGGATTTTTGAATTGAAGTTTTCATCTTTCAAATTGAAATCTATATTACCAGCTAATTTACCATTAAAAATTTCTGATGAAATATTTTTCAATTCTAACTTATTATTTTGTAATTTAAAATCCGCATTCAAAGCTGATAAATAAAGCGGCGAATTATAAATTGTCGCAAGCGCTTTTTCTGAATAGAATTTTCCTTCATTAACATTAAGTGGTAAAGCTTTTGTAATAGGGCTGTCTTTGTACATTAAAAGCGTATCAGTATTCATATATTTTGATTTAACACTAATATTTTTTACGTACAATTCTTTTGAAATATCAGTTGAAATCGTTGAATTGATTCCCATTGAAGAATCGCAGATTTTTACCATTGGTGCGTTTACAACCGCAATATTTTTGTTAAAATCAACAGTCATATTTGTTGCGCCGAGTTGCAAGAACTGGTTAATAAAGTTCTGCACTGTAACTTGACCAACAATTTCAGGCTTATTGAATTTACCGTTTACAAATACATCACCTTTTAATTGAGCAACATTATCCATAAAAGTTATATTCAATTGTTGCGGAATAAATACTCTAACATTTTTAAATACAGCATTTTGTGGATTTTCAACATTGCCTGATATTATAACTTTCTTTTGACCTTTTAAGTTCGCCTTAAAATCACTTGAAAGCTTGCCATTGAATGATGAAACAGACAAATCTTCAATCTTTAGTGTATTATTTTCTAATTTTGAAACAAAGTTGATTAAAGACGGTTCGTCAAGAATAAATGCTTTGTCCATCAAAACTTGCGCCATAATATTTTGTGTATCGCGATTGCCATTTACTGCAAATTTAACAGGATAAACAGCCGCATACTGAACAGGAGCTTTTAAATCTCTTGAATTTATAAATCCGTTTACAACAGCACTAAATGTCAAATCATTAGAATTATAGTTAGTTATTTCTGCCTTTGCAGTCATTTTTGAATTTGGCATGAAGATATTTGTTTCAGGAACTTTAATTGTATCTCTTTCAATATAAAGTTTTAAAAGAGGTAGTTTAATTGCTTCTGTAGCTTTTGGTTTCAATGCCAAATTGTTTATATAAGCAATATTATTTTTGTTAGTATCAATTTTTAAAGTCGCAAATGATAAATTACCATCTTTATTTTGCGCATTAAAGTTTTCTATCTGTAAATTTTCTTTATGTATCGGATTTTCTAACGTTCCCGTTAAATTTGCAACAAGCGATGCGATACCGTTTTTTATACCAAATTCTACAGGACATAGATGTTTAAGTTCAACCTTATTCATCAAAAGTTCAATATCAAGATTTTTGTCAATCTTACCTTTTGCCATGATTGGCGCGTTATTAACATACCCTACAGCATTAACAATATTTATAACATTGTTTGAAAAATCTATATCAGCATTAATTTTATTTATATCAAGCCCGTTTGCTTTAACTACTGCATTATTAACCTTTAAGAAACCTGCAGATTTAATCTTGTTCAAATCTCCTTTGATACTAAAATCAGCCTTCAAAGTACCATCAAGCGATTTTATATCTTTAAATTTTGAAAAATCAGCAAGTATTTTAACTTTTTGATATAAATCCGCAAGTTTAATTTCATCAGTCTTAACCTTCAAATCAACAGAAGGCTTTTTAGAATTATTTACAACACCATCAATATAAACTTTTTTATCAACAGAAGCGTAAATATTAGATAAAACTCCGATTTTATCGCCAAGGAAAGTTAAATATATAAAACTTTTTGGCGTTTTCTTCTTAGGATCAAGCACAGAAATATTATCAATATTAACCAAGCCTGAAATCTGAGTTTCACCGGTTAAGCTCTTATAAAGTTTCAAATCCGCAATTATATCAGAATGAAAATCAAGAGCTTCCATTTGTTCTACAAACTCATTTATATTAAAACTTTTCTTTTCTGCAATTTCAATATTAGGAACGATTGAAACATCATAAGAAATATATTTTTTATCATTAATAAAGAATTCACCAATTGTTTTAACACTCAAATTTTTGTAATTCACAAGTTTTGCAAGATTTAGACCTGAGCCGACAAGCTTAAAATGCTTTTCTAAATCCTTATCATAATAACAAACGCTATATGATTTTAGGGTTACACCAGGTGTTTCATTAAAATCTTTTGCGTTAAGTTTTTCTACAAAAGCAGGTAAATACTTGTCGTTAGATTTAACTTTAACGATTAATTTATCTGCATAAAGGCGTTTTACGATAACATCATTTTTAAACAACGATGACCAAGGGATAAAGAATTTTACATTATCAAACTGACCGAATTTTTGTCCGTCTTCATACATCATGTGCATTACAGGTGCTTTAACCTTTAGAGAAGGTCCTAAGCGCAAAATTAATTTTTCTATATGAATTTTTATTCCTAAATCTTTTGTAACTTGAGATTCTATTGCAGGAATAAATCTGGTTGCATCAATCGGCACAAAACAAATTGAAACACAAAACGCTATTACAGCAAGCGCTATTATTATATAATTCTTATACTTTTTCATCTTATATTACATCTCCGCTTTCTTTATTAAAGAAATACATGTCTTTTACTGAAATTTTTAATTCTATTTTTTCACCTATCGGATAATCCAATGGAACTCTTGCTGAGCATTTGCTTCCATTAAGATTAAAATAAACAATTCTTTCACCGCCGGTCATTTCAATAATTTCAGGCTTAACCTTTATTGAAACATCACCTGCAGTCATTTTTTCTGCACGTATTGCTACAGTTACTTCTCCTTGAATATTTTTATCAGTCTTAAATCCATGTCCTTCTATTTCAAAATATTCGTTATGAACAACTGTATCAACAAAATTCATTTGACCTATGAACCCAGCAACAAACTTATTTTTTGGCTGATTATAAATAACTTCCGGTGTGTCGGCTTGCTGGATTTTACCTTTATCTAAAACAACGATTCTATCACCCATTGTTAAAGCCTCTGTCTGGTCATGAGTTACATAAATAAATGTGGTTTTTAATTTTTGGTGCAACCGCTTAATTTCAGAGCGCATGTGAACTCTCAAATTGGCATCCAAATTCGATAATGGCTCATCCATTAAAAAGACTTTCGGATTTCTCACAATCGCACGGCCTAATGCCACACGCTGTCTTTGACCGCCTGAAAGCTGTTTCGGTTTGCGGTTTAAAAGTTCTGTTAAATTAAGTGATTCTGCAACTTCTCTAACCTTTTCATCAATCGTTTTCTTATCGTATTTGCGCATTTTTAAACCAAACGCAATATTATCATATACGCTCATGTGCGGATACAATGCGTAACTTTGGAATACGAAAGCTATATCTCTATCTTTTGGATGAACATTATTTACAACCTTATCATCAATAAGAATTTCGCCTGATGTAATATCTTCTAATCCTGAAATTAAACGCAAAATCGTAGACTTTCCACAACCGGAAGAACCTACAAGCACAATAAATTCTTTATCTTTTATTTCCAGATTGATATTATCTATTATATTTTTCTTGCCATCATAACTTTTGACAAGATTTTTTAAAACAACACTGCTCATCCCTACTCCACAAACTCCTTAGTTAGAAGGAATTATAATATTAAAACTTGTATTTTTCAATATTTGAGATTCAACCCAAACAATACCGTTTAATGA
>CAKVND010000033.1 GCA_934777245.1 uncultured Candidatus Melainabacteria bacterium
ATTATCTTGTAGTTCTTCACGCATAAGCATTTTCTCCTATGCATTCTAAGCCTACATGTATTATAAAACATGTTAAGTTAAAAAATTGCCTTTTGTGTAGGGTATTTGTTACATTCGTTAACATATTATTTAGAACCGGTCCTATTAGAAGTAATACTGTTGAAAATAAATCGATTTTTGTAGTATTCATTTTTTACTACATTATTATTTAACGGCATTTTTTTCAAAAACTTTAATTCTTTTTGGTTGTAATAGCGTTGTTCGTTACAAAAATTTACAAATGACGCTATTGTTTTCACTATAGCGTTATCAAAAAACAGATCTAAAATTTTTCGTAAAAATGTTCGTGTTTGCATTTCTTTTCTTTAAGTGAATAAGTGAATAGGTCAATAAGTGAATAGGTTCATTTTAGTTATTGTCAATATTGAACTGAGTTAAACATTGAATATATTTTATACGAACTTATTCACCTATTCACTCATTCACCTATTCACCTCACATTATAAATCCTGAATATCCTTGCTTGCAGACTCAATATCATCCTTAAGCATTTTTCTTACAATGTCGCCTTGTGTATCTAACATTTTGCAAACTGTTTCAATGTTTGCAACTTTTTGAGAAAGTATTGTATCAGCATTTGCAACAATATTGCTGGAAACTGTTTGATAGGCAGATAATGCTGCAGATGTTGTTCCCTGCATCAAATTACCCATAACAACCGCAGGTAAACCGAATTCTCCCAAATATGGAGCGGCTGCTGTCATAATACCGCCCCAACCTGAAACAAGTCCGGCAAGCGGCATTAATATGTTAGAAGCTCCGATTCCGTAACCGTTAGCAGTTCCAACTCCATAAGCAGCTGTACTTGCAATATCTGCAATACTTCCGATACCTGAAGCAAAGCCGGTTGTTGCACCGTCAGAAGAACCAAAACCTGTTAAAAGATTTTGGATGCCGGAAGCTCCACCGGTTGTTGTTCCACTTTGGCGATAACCAAAATTTGATGCGTAACCGCTAGGAAAACCTGAATAATTTCCCAAGCTGTTTACACCAAATGATGAGTAAGTTCCTGTTGTTCCACCTGTCCCACCGGTGTATTGTGACCAGTAAGAAGTCCCAGGAATATTCATTGCGGAAGTTCCGCCTAAAGTTGTCATAAAAGCGGATGGCGCGAATAAACTTGCTAATTGGTACAAGAAACCACCTGCGGCTTCAAAACCTGTTCCTGAGCTTGCAGAACCTGAAACTGTCAAGTCTCTTAATCTGTCATAAGTTTCGTATAGCATAACTTTAGCGTCAGCTGATGCTGCGCCAAATCGATTCGCCATTACTAAATATCCATCGTTTTTGTATGACATAGATTCGTTCCTTTTGTTAATTATTAAATTCTAGGAAGTCGATAAGTGAATAAGTCAATAAGTGAATAAGTTCATTTTAATTACTGTCAATATTGAACTGAGTTAAACATTGAATATATTTTATACGAACTTATTCCCCTATTCACTCATTCACTTATTGACCTATTAACTACCTACTACCCGCCGAATGTCTTAAATGATTTTTCGACGTTATCTTTAACAACCTTAGATACAGCGTCGATTTCGGTTGAAAGCGCGTTTTGTTCTGTATCAAGTTGTTTAAGTCTTAATTCTAACTGCTGGTCTTCTTGCTGAATTAAAGAAGTTTTAGCGTTAATATCTTGCACCATCTTATCGTATTGTGCATTTTCATAATAATACTGATTCATAGCGTCTTTGTAAGCTGCATCATCAGTAATTGTTTCTGCATTAAGCGTAAATAAAACAGTATCATCTTCTAATCTGATAGAAGTGAATCGACCTTGACTATCTGTTTCAAGTAATGCTTTTTTAGTATCTTCAATTTTCGTTGAAACATAGCTTGCATTGTAATAAGCAAGTTTTGGTTGATCATCAATATGATTTAGTCCGGTTCCTTCATTATAACTGTTATACAAACCTTCTATAGAAGAATAGTATGTTTTACCATTTAATGTAAATTGGTATATTCCGCCTGTATAATTTCCGTTTTCATCAAAACAATTGTTAATATCAGCATCAACATCTTGAGCTTTCATATCTTTTACAACTTGTTTTAACTCTGCTTGCTGATCTTCAGTAAGAGTTTCTAATAATTTTAGTTTACAATTCCCAATATATTCCGGAGATTGCAATGCTTCGTAAGCTTCTTTTGCAGCATTATATTCATTGATGACATCTTGGTTAGAACCTTCAAAAGTATCTAACGCCGCTTGAGCAGATGTTAAATTCGCATCAGCAGATATTTGTGCCGTACCTGCTTCAACAAGAGCCTTGTTAGCTTCCGTAAAAGTCGAATCTGCAATGTCATAAGCTGCTTTAGCTGCGCTTTCAGCACTTTCATATTCTTGCAATTTTTTAGTTACTACATCGTAAGAAGGTGTTATGTTGTCTAATGCCGTATTTGCATCTGTTTTAGCTTTATCTAAAGTACTTGCATTCGCTAATACACTATTTGCAGTTGTGCTTTCGCCGGTTAGGTAAAGTGGAATGTTAACATCTGCTGTACTAGACGCTAATGCTTTGTCAATATCATCTTTAAATATGAAGTTTTTACTTGTTGAGTCATAGTATACGTTTGAACTGTCAAAAGTAGATGATAAAGCGCCTTCTTCTTGCAATTTAGCAAGAGACGCTTGTACAGCTGTTAAATCTGTATTAGTGAGTTCGTTGTATGGTTTGTAAGTCTTACCTTCTATTTTGTAAAAATTACCGTCAGTTTCAATTGTTCCAGACGTTCCACCATGCCCTTTTGTATTACCATTTTGATATTTTGTAATATCTTTTGCGTTATTTTCAGCCTCAGTTACTGCATCTTGTGCAGCTTTGTACTGTGCAGTAATTGTAGTATAGTCATTTCCGGCTTTATAATTAGCTGTATCTTGTTGTGCTTTAGTATATTTTTCAAGAGCTTCTGCTCTAGCCGTTTCGGCTTTATTCTTGGCTTCTAGTGCGGTATTATATGCCGTATCTGCTTCTGTTTTTACTTTCTTAGCGGCTTCTAAATTTGATTTTAATTTTTCATAATCTTCTTGAATTTTACTATAAGCAGTAGCACCGGAAGTATATCTTGTCGTAGCTGCTTTTAATGTAGTAAGGTCTGTGTTGGTTCCTGTTTTTGTAAACTGAACTTGTGGGTCGTTCATTTTCTTTTGAGATCCGGTGTAAACATTAGAATTGTAGTGATAAGTTACTACATAGTTATAGTTTTCGTCGCTCTTTCCAAGTTGTTGCCAACTATCCATTGTAACATTATTCACACCATCAGAAAATGAATACTGAACCTTAGTAAAATCTTGTGTACTAGGAGGTACTGGTACATTCAAGCCTAGCATTTGATTAAACAAATTAGCCGTCTGATTTGATAATACAGTACGCGCTTGGTTAATTTGTTGTCCTTCATATTCGCAATTTGATTTTCTTGCTACCAGAGCTAAATATCTGGCTTGTGATGCTGCCATACCCATAGCGGTATCTCCTATGTTTCTCCCTTTTTCTTTCGAAAAGGGGTTGAGGTGATATTATTCACCCTATTAGTGTTACATTCTTCTATGATTCTTTTAATGGGATATTAAAATAAGTCAATTCTTTATAATAGTATTATACGGTATTTTTACAAAAATTAATAAAGAACTTAATGAAAAATCGTTTGTTTGGTGTAGTTCGATTAAAAAAATAGTATGAATATATTAGCAGTTTTATTTGATTTATACTAATAATTTTTTTATAATTCGTCCTTAAAATTTCCCTGTGTTATAATTTTGCTATGGCAGATAAAATTACAATTAAGGGTGCGAGAGAGCATAATTTAAAAAATGTATCGTTAGAAATTCCTAAAAACGAATTGGTCGTTTTTACGGGGGTTTCGGGTTCAGGAAAAAGCTCGTTGGCTTTTGATACAATTTTTGCGGAAGGTCAAAGACGTTATATAGAAAGCCTCTCAACTTATGCACGCCAATTTTTGGGACAAATGGATAAACCGGATGTGGATTATATTGACGGACTTACTCCGGCAATTTCTATTGACCAAAAATCTACAAGCAATAATCCGCGCTCAACCGTTGGAACTGTTACAGAAATTTATGATTATCTACGTCTTTTGTACGCTCGTGTTGGGACGCCTTTTTGTCCTAAATGCGGAAAACCGATTAAACCGCAAACGATTGATGAAATCGTAAACAGTATTTTAAAACTTGAAACAGGAACAAAAATCCAAATTCTTGCGCCAATTGTAAATGGTAAAAAAGGAGAATTTTTATCTTTATTTGAAGAATTAAGACAAGAAGGTTTTGTTCGTGTAAAAGTAGATGGCGAAATTTATAACCTTGATGAAGACGAAATTAAACTGGCTAAAACCAAAACTCATACAATTTATGTTGTAGTAGACAGAGTTGTTATAAAACCGGAAGCAAAATCTAGAATTGCAGATAGCGTTCAAATCGCGTTAAAGAAAGCGGACGGCGTTGCAACAATTGATGTTATCGGCGGTGAAGAAATAATTTACAGCGAAAAACTAGCTTGTCCTGATTGTAATTTGAGTTTTGAAGAATTAACTCCGCGTATATTCTCTTTTAACGCGCCTTACGGCGCTTGCGATAAGTGTGGCGGGCTTGGTGTTGATTTTAAAATTGATCCGGATTTAGTTGTGCCTGACAAAAATAAATCCATAAAAGAAGGTGCAATTTATCCTTGGAGTAAATCCTCAACAGGATATTATGACGACGTAATAAATGCAGTTTCAGCTGAATATAAAATTGATTTGAATATCCCGTTTAAGGATTTGCCGGCTGAACATCAAACAATTATTTTATATGGTTCAGAAGAGCGAATTCCAATGCGAATCAGAGAATTTGGAACTAAACGCTATCGTACAACTTTGCAAAAATTTATCGGTGTAATTCCGTTTTTGATGAAACATTACAATCTTGAGAGCGAGTATTGGAAAGCCGAAATTGAAAAATATATGATTACAACTCCTTGCGAAAAATGCGGCGGCTCAAGGCTTAAACCGTTTCCACTTGCAGTTAGAATAAACGGAGTTAATATATATGAGTTTTGTTTGATGCCGATTGATAAAGCTTACGAGTTTGTAAGTGAGCTTTATTTGACACTCAGCGATTTTCAGATGAAAATCGGTAAACAAATTTTAGACGAAGTTCGCGCAAGATTAAAATTCTTGTGTGACGTAGGTTTGAACTATTTGAACCTTGCACGTACATCCGGAACACTTTCCGGCGGTGAAGCGCAAAGAATTAGACTTGCAACCCAAATCGGAAGCGGACTTTCAGGCGTATTATACGTTTTGGACGAACCTTCAATCGGCTTGCACCAACGCGATAACGATAGATTGATTAAAACCTTGATTAAACTCAGAAATATGGGAAATTCACTTATTGTTGTTGAACATGATGAGGACACAATAAGAAATGCAGATTATATTGTTGATATAGGTCCAAACGCGGGTGTTTTTGGTGGAAATGTTATTGCTCAAGGTGGTGTTGAAGATATTATAAAAGCGCCAGAGTCTATTACCGGCAAATATTTGAGCGGTGAATATAAAATCCCTATTCCTGAAAAAATCAGGGAGGGTAATGGTCAATATTTACAAATCAGAAACGCATTTAAAAATAATTTAAAAAATATTGATTTAGATATTCCATTGGGCAAAATCGTTGTACTTACAGGGGTTTCAGGCTCAGGGAAATCAACTTTAATGCAAGAGTTGATTTATGAATATGCAGTACATAAACTTAGAAAAAACAAACCAAAACCTCAGGGTGTGGACGAGATTTTGGGATTTGAAAACTTAGATAAAATTATTGATATTGACCAGTCGCCAATAGGTAGAACTCCGCGTTCAAATCCTGCAACTTACACAGATGTATTTACACCAATTAGAGAACTTTATGCAAAAACTAACGAAGCAAAAATGCGCGGTTACAAACCTGGAAGATTTAGTTTTAACGTTAAAGGCGGAAGATGTGAAGCTTGTTCAGGCGATGGAGTTTTAAAAATTGAGATGAACTTTTTGTCAGATGTTTATGTAAAATGCGATGTTTGTAAAGGAAAGCGCTATAACAACGAAACTCTGGAAGTTAAGTACAAAGGTAAAACAATTGCAGATGTTTTAGAAATGAGCGTTAAAGAAGCGTATGAATTCTTTGAAAATATTCCGCAAATTGCAAACAAGCTAAAAACACTTAATGATGTCGGTTTGGATTATATAAAACTTGGTCAAAGCGCGACAACACTATCAGGCGGTGAAGCACAAAGAATTAAGCTTGCAGCAGAACTTAATAAACGCGCAACAGGCAAAACCTTGTATTTGCTTGATGAACCGTCTGTCGGTTTGCACTGGCATGATTTGGATAAGTTGATTAAAATTCTCCAACAACTTGCGGACAACGGTAACACAATTTTAATTATTGAACACAATTTAGACTTAATTAAAGTTGCTGATTACATTATCGATCTTGGGCCGGAAGGCGGAAACGCAGGCGGAGAAATTGTTGCTTGCGGAACTCCTAAAGAAGTTTCAAAAAATCCAAATTCGCATACCGGAAGATATTTAAAACCGTTTTTTGAAATTTAAAAATTGCTTGTAAGACATCCTCTTGCAAATCGGATATGTTTATAATATTATATTCTTACGGCGACATGGCCAAGTGGTAAGGCAGAAGCCTGCAAAGCTTTTACCCCCAGTTCGAATCTGGGTGTCGCCTTTTTTATTTAACAAATCAATATAGAGTTGTATGGAAAATATAGAATTAAAACGTTTTTGGGAGCAAGTCAAAGAAGAATTAATTAGTACATTACCCGAAAATGCTCATCCTTGGATTTATCCTTTAGAAGTGTCAGGTTTTGATAAAGGTGTTTTAACTGTTGTTACCGGTCAAATGATGGGACGCGATTTATTGAGACGCAATCATTATGAGCAAATGAATTCTGCTTTGCAAAAAGTCTCCGGCGAACAAAATGCGCGTTTTGTTATAATTTATGATGAAAATGCAGCTAAAACTCTAAAAAAAGAAACAGAAAAAATTCAAAAAAAGATTAGTGAAAAAAATCTTAAAGAAGTTGCAATGGAAAATTTAAGCAACATGCAATCTTCTTCAAATCTTAATCTTAAATATAAATTCGAAAATTTTGTTATAGGTGATAACAGTAAATTTGCATACGCAGCAGCAAAAGCAGTAGCAGAACATCCTGCAACAAAATACAATCCGCTATTTATATATGGAAATTCAGGTTTAGGTAAAACTCATTTGATGCAAGCAATTGGGCATTATACAATATTTAATAACCCAAAATTAAGAGTTAAATATACAAAAACTGATGATTATGTTAACGACTACATCGCGCATAGCCGTAAAATGAACGGTAATGTTGAGAGCATGACCAAATTCAATAGAAAATATACGAATATTGATATTATTTTAATTGATGATATTCAGTTTATTGAATCAAAAATGAAGTCAATGGAGAATCTGCAATACACATTCGATAGCCTTTATAACAAAGGAAAACAAATAGTAATTACTTCAGACAGAGTGCCGAAAGAAATTCCAAAACTTACAGCTGCGCTTTGCTCAAGATTTGAAATGGGTTTGATGATTGAATTAACTCCGCCTGATTTAGAGACAAGACTTGAAATTATCAGAAAAATAGCGCGTGATAATGATGTTCAATGCGATGAAAAAGCGTTATTGTATGTTGCTCGTCATTTTTCTAATAATGTAAGAGAATTAGAAGGCGCATTTACAAAGGTTTGTGCTTATTCTGAAATTTCAGGAGAGCCTTTAACATTAGATTTAGCAAAAGAAGTTTTGAAATGCAAAGATGATGATGAAAACATTGATTTTGAAAAAATAGCAGAAGTTACCGCGAACTATTATGGTGTAGAATTAAAAGATATAAAGGGTTCTGCAAGAGGTCAAAACGTTGCCATTGCAAGACATATGTCTATTTTCTTATGTCGGGAAATCACTAACCAAAGTTTCGAAAATATTGCAGAATATTATAATAAAAAACATACTACTATTATGTATGCTTATGAAAAGATTAGAAAAGAAAAAGCTAATCCGGAAATTGCAACTGCCATAAGGGAGATTAAGCAAGCATTAAAAGTAGTTTAGCCTGCTAGGCACTCGCCAATATTTCGACATTGTGATACATTTAAATCATAATGAAATTAGGGATTCAATTATGCTTGATAATATTAAATGCTTAGTATGTTTAAAATCTATAGATAAATGTATCGCTGAAAATAATTTTGATTTGGCGTTGGAAAAGCTTAATTATTTGATAAGACAAGAATATAAACCTTCTGAAACTTTTTTGAAGCGCGGTAGACTTTGTCATAAATTGCTAATGTTGGATGACGCATATTCAGATTTCACGTACGTAATTACTCATTGTGCAAAAAAAGAAGAAGCATATTACGAACGCTTGATGTTGAATTTTGAAATCGCAAATTTTTATGAGGCGATAAAAGATGCTAATAAAATTTTAACTTGGGATGAAACAAATTTTGATGTAAAACGAATTAAGTTTCTTTCTTTTGTTTATTCCGGTGAAATTGACGTTGCAAAAAATTTTATAATGGATATTTTTGAGTTTAACAAATATAAAACTATTCAATTTTTGTTTAAAGAAGTAGCGCAAACATTGGCAAATGACGAACTTTCAAAAGCGTTAAAATTGCTTGAACTTATTGATTTGATTGATAAAGATAACCCGATTAAATTGTTAAAAGAAGCAACTATTTATGGAATGGCAAATCAAGTTGAAACACAAAATGAAATTTTGAAAAAAATTGATTCAGTTTTTCCGAAATACTTTATTTCGCATTTTAGATTTGCAGATATGTACAAAGAAAAAGATTTAATGGAAATTTGTTTTTTACTTGAGTTAAAAATTTTTGATAAACAAAATTTATTTGCTTATCCGTTTTCAATATTAGAAGGATATAAGAACCATATGGAAGGGCATATTATTGATTCAAAAGAATGTTTTGAACGTGCAATAGAGATAAATCCGAATAAACCTGAAGCCTATGTATTATTAGCACAAACTCTTCAATTGATGTCGGGTTATGATAATCCGGAATATAAAGTTGATGCGGAAAAGAATTATAAAATTGCAATGGAAATTTATCGCAGAGAAAATTTGAGTGATAAAGCCGATGAAATGCGCAAACAATTGAAACATCTGAATTCAAACCTTGTTTTAAACTGATATGTAGTCTGTTGCGTATAAATAAATACTTGATAAATTTTTATATTGTTGGTATAGTTAAATTATAGCAGATATAAAATATCTTTTGCGCTTGTAGCCCAGTTGGATAGAGCGTTTGGCTACGAACCAAAAGGTCGGGGGTTCGAATCCCTCCAAGCGCATTTTAAAGACTCTCTTCGGAGAGTTTTTTTGTTGGGATTCTCACCCCCTTGTTTGCTAGGCGCAAACGGGAGTTCTACCTCTCACAAAACTTGACATTTAGTCAACTTTTGCTCGGCACAGTCTCCAAGCGCAATAAGTTTCAGAGGATTTGATTAAAGGTTGTGTCCATTATATGTCCATTAATTAAATCCTTTTTATATGAATAAAATCCAATTACTTGTAAGATAATTTCAGAGACAATAAAAATATGAGTGCAGATGATTTTCAAAACTTTTGTACTCAAATACTACCATTGATAAATCTTGAGGCAGAAACGCCACTCCACATTGCTTAGGTACTAGGGATTTACTTTTCGAAAGATTTTAAAATATCTTCATAATCATCATATGAAATCTCTTTGCCATTTCCATCATAGAACTTATCGTCAATATAGCCGCTTTCAGCATTTTCATACGGTATTTGATAAGCTATCAATTTGCCATCTTCAGTATAATGATATATTTCTTTATCTATTTCATTATCTACAACTTTGATTCTGTCAACAAATTTATTATTTTCTCTTCTAATAATTGAACCATCAGGCATTGTTTCTTCTTCTGATCTAAATATTTCCTTGTCAGAAGTATCATAAACAATTGTACTGGTTTTGTTTTGTGTATATTGAGTTTCTGATTTAGAAATTAAAGTTTTACCATCTTTAGAATATTTAGAACTAGATATCTCTCGACCTTCTTTATCATATTCAAAATATGTGATAGAAGATGTGAATTTGTTTTCATTCGGAGAGTTAAAAGTTTGTTTTAATAGCTTGCCTGTATCATCATACTCGGATATAGAAATAGAACTTTGATCTAATTTTAAAGTTCCATTTTCATAATACTGCTTTACAGCAGGAGAGATGGGATCATCTTTGACCTCTGATTTTAAATTTCCATTAGGGTAATATTCATAACTAGTAGAACTTGCAATCATTCCACTACCATCAGGATCGTATGATATTTCTTTTATAAGTTTTCCATCTTTGAATTCAGATTTTGAAGATAAAGTCCCATCTTCAAAATAAGCTTCTTGACGTATCTGTTTCCCATTATCGTATTCAGCCGTAAAAGAAATTGAACCGTCGCTTCTTTTTGTTTGAACAATTTTTAGTTCACCATTTTTGTCATATGTTTCTAGTTTAGTGAGGGTTGAACCATTAGCTCCTGGAATAGATGAGGAAATTGTTTGTCCAGCTCGTTTCATTTTTGCAATTTTATCTAATTGTTTTTGATATGCACTATGTTTTTTTTGTTTTTGTTCTTCAGTTAAAGGTTTAGCATCAGAATGTTCAATGCTGGTATATGAATATTCTTGATTTGATACAATTTCTATATTAGAGTTTGTTTCAGGTTTGTTAATATTATCAGATGAAGATATACCATCTGTAATTATGCCCTTTGGCATAGAAACATTATAAAATAAATTGTTCATTTTAAATTTTCCTTAGAAAAGTATACAAAGTTACTATATTTATAAAGTATTTTTTTATAATTTAATTGCATGGGCAGAACAAATGTTTATATATTGTTACAATCTGGAACTTTTATCCCAACACTTTTTGATAATGCTCGTTAAAGAACTCATCAAATTTATCTTCCAAAATTGCTTGACGTGATTTTTTTGCAAAATCAATCAAGAATTTAATATTATGAATAGACATCAATGCTTGACCAGTTCCTTCATTGCATTTATACAAATGTCTCAAATATGCTCTAGAGTGGTTTTTGCAAGCATAACAATCACAATTTTCATCCAAAGGTCTTGGATCTTCTTGATACTGAGCATTCTTAATCTGTTTTTTGCCATCCCAAGTAAAGAATGAACCATGGCGCGCGTTTCTTGTAGGAAGTACACAGTCAAACATATCAACACCGCGTTTAATTCCATCCAACAAATCTTCGGGCGTTCCTACACCCATTAAATAACGAGGCTTATTATGCGGAAGAAGCGGTGCTGTTAATTCTACAAAATGGTTCATTGTTTCTTTATCTTCACCAACGCTTAAACCGCCAATAGCGTAACCTACTGCATCAATAGATGATACAAATGCAGCACTTTCTTTTCTCAAATCGTCATAAAATGCACCTTGGCAAATTGGGAACAAAGCTTGATTAGTTGAAGTTTTAGCTTTAATACATCTTTCAAGCCATCTATGAGTTCTCTCCATAGCTTCTTTTGCAGTTTTATAATCACAAGGGAACGGTGCACACCAATCAAATGCCATAATAATATCAGCGCCGATTGCTTGTTGAATTTCCATAGAAACTTCAGGGCTTATGAAGTGTTTTTTGCCGTCTTTAGGATCTCTGAATTCAACACCTTCTTCCGAAATTTTTCTTAAATGCGCTAAAGAAAATACTTGAAATCCGCCGGAATCAGTAAGAACAGGTTTATTCCAATTCATCCAGCCATGGATTCCGCCGAATTTTTCAATTAGCTTGTGTCCGGCTCTTAAATATAGGTGATACGAATTTCCCAAAATAATTTGTGCACCTGTATCATATAAATTGTTATTTGTAACTAATTTAACCGTTGAATTTGTACCAACAGGCATAAATATAGGCGTTTCAATATCACCATGCGGAGTGTGCAAAATTCCTGCTCTTGCGCCGGTGTTTTTATCAACGTGAATTAATTCGTAACTAAAATTGTCGAATACTGATACCATTTTTCTTTTGCCTTATGTTTATTTAGTGCAAAAATTGCACCCTACTATTCTGGAATTCACCAATGTTTTTTATAAAAAAGTAGGTCAGGCATTGCCTGACAATAACATTCTTGTCAGGCAATGCCTGACCTACTTCTATAATTATACAAATATATACGCAGCACTAGCCTTGAAAACGTTCTTCTTCGTATGTAATCATCTCAAGCATAGACTGCCAGTTATCAAAGATTTCTTCCGGCTTGAAGTAAATACCGATTTCTCTTTGAGCACTTTCTATTGAATCAGAAGCGTGAACAACATTATATTCCATAACTTGTGCAAAATCTGCTCTGATAGTGCCCATATCAGCCTTTAAAGGACTTGTAGCACCTACCATATGACGTACGCTTTCAACAGCTTCATACCCTTCAATAACCATTGCTACAATCGGGCCACTTGTAATATAGTGAACAAGCCTGTTGTAGAATGATTTGCCTTGATGTTCTTCATAATGTTTTGCTGCAATTTCCGGTGTTACTTGAAGTAATTTCATTGCAACAATCTTGAATCCTTTGTTTTCAAATCTTTCAAGAATTTTACCGATTAATCCTCTTTTCACACCATCAGGTTTGATGGCAACAAATGTTCTTTCTTCTGTTTTCATAATCTCTCCTATCAGTTTCAATTAGACCATGAACAGGGGGGAAAGTAAAGGGAAGGGGGTGAGTGAATCAGTGAATAGGTCAATAGGTGAATAGGTGAATAAGTTCGTATTAAAAATTTTCAAAATTAAACGTGTTTGAAATTTATAATTTATCTAAAACGAACTTATTCACTCATTCACCTATTCACTTATCGACCTAATTAAACCACCGCCGCAAAAACCTTAATAAACAAATAAATAGAAACCAGTATTAATAACGCTCCACTTATTTTCATCAAACCGTTTGTGTAACCGGAAAGTTTTTTTAGATTTTTGATGCTGGAAGTAAATAATCCTGCAATAATTAGAATTAAGCCTTGTCCTAATGCGAATAAAAACAGCATTAAAATGGCGGCAATTAGATTTTTGCCAATTGCTGCAAATGCCATAATTCCCGCAAGTATCGGAGTTGAGCATGGAGTTCCTGCTAGCGCAAAAACGATACCTAACAAAACAGGATAAACAAATAGTGAGTTTGTTGAATTCACAGGCATGGTTTTGATAATAATCGGTAAATCAAAATCTAAAATACCTGTAATTTTCAAACCCATAACCATTAATAATGACGCCATTATAAGTGTAAAATATCCGCCAAACGCAGATGCAAAAACACTTCCTGTAACCGCGCAAATTATACCGATTACAGAAAATACGATTGCCGTTCCGAATATAAAGAAACAAAGCTGAATAAAAGTTCTTAGTGGTGTTTCTTTAGAATATCCACCAACATAGCCTATAATTAACGGTAACATTGCTAATGAACAAGGCGAAATTGAAGCAATTAAACCACCTGCAAATGATGCAAAAAACATTAACATCCAAACTTGCGGACTTGAAGTTCCTGCTGAAAAAATTTGTACTAAATTATCCATTGATTAACTCTTTCAAATAATTTTCTAAAATTTGAGGCTGCATAGAACCTTCTATACGTCTTTTGATATTACCGTCTGCATCTTTAAACACGGTAGTCGGTACAAGTTTTACGTTATGTTGTTTTATCATATCACGCGTTGTGTTATCTTTTTGTGTAACATTAATTTTTCTAAGTGTAATATCACGATTATATGCAGGAAAAACTTCTTCAAAAACTTTTTCTAACTCTTGACATTCATAACACATTGGAGATGAGAATTTAATAACTTCTGCGCCGTTATTGGCAATTGCAGACGGAGTTGTTAATTTATCTCTTGTAAGTCCCCAATAAACTGCTAGAGGAACTAAAAAAATAGCTAAAATAATAAAAATATTTTTGTTCATATTTTCTCCTTTTTTACTTTACCATAGAATAACTCATTATTAAAAATATAAAATTGTAAAATTGGGTGATATTTATTTTTGAAATTATTTTCATGTAACATTCTGGGTGTATTATGTTATAATGTTTTCATACTTGAATAATTAAGGAGATAATTAATGAATACAGCAACTATCATTGGTAGAGCAGGACAAGATGCGGAAATCAAATATTTTGAATCAGGCAAAGTTAAAACAACTTTTTCTTTGGCTGTAAATCGCTGGGATAGAAAAACGAAAGCTGAAACTACTGATTGGTATAATATAGAGGTTTGGGATAAACAAGCTGAATTCGCCGGTGAATACATAAAAAAAGGTCGCCAAGTTGTTGTTGACGGTAGAATTTCTATCAGCAAATGGACAGACCAAAGTGGTGAAGAAAGAGAAAGATTTTTAATAGTAGCTAATAATGTAAGATTATTAGGCTCAAAAAGGGATGCTGAACAACAATAATGATATTTTCTGATATTGTAGGAATAATTGCTGATGATTTAACCGGTGCAAATGATACAGCTTTGCAGTTTCATTTGCGTGGTGCAAATACAAAAATTCTTTTGGATAGCGAATGTATACCGCAAGACAAAGCGGATACGGAAGTTTGGGCTCTTTCTTCTGAATCAAGAAATGTAGAAGATTGGGAAGCCGTTGAGAGAGTTGAAAAAGCTGTAAGGGCGTTTGTTGATAATTTTTCGTTTGATTATTATTACAAAAAAATTGATTCAACAATTCGCGGTCATATTGCAAAAGAAACCTTAACAATGTTGCAAATTTTGGATTATGATGCCGCGATTATCATGCCGGCGTTTCCTCAAGAAGGACGTATTACCGTTGGCGGATATCATTTGTTAAAAGGAGTTCCGTTAGGTAGAACCGAAATGGCAATGGATCCGCATTCGCCAATTTTGGAATCGCATGTTCCTACGCTTCTAGCTTCTCAACTAGATGAGAAACAAAAAGGTTTAGTCGATACAATTGACTTAAAAACTGTAATGAACGGTGCAGGCCCGATTTTAATAAAGATTAATGAATTAATTAAAGAGGGTAAAAGACTTATTGTTGCAGATGCAACTTCAATTACGGATATTGAGCAAATTGCGCTTGCGATTAAAAAGTGCGATAAAAAACTTTTACCAACCGGAACAGCAGCGGGAGCTCAAGTTCTTGGAAAGTGCTGGTTATCAGGGATTGAAAAAGAGCATGAACCGCTAAAATTAGAAAAGTTACCAAAGTTTATAGTGTCTGGAACAGCAACACAAATTACTGCTGAACAAATTACAAAGTTAGAACAATCGGATGATATCGAAAATGTTAACTTTATAGCGTTAGACGTTAAAGATATTTTAGGTGGCGTAACGGAAGATTTAGTTGATAGAGTTTATAGAAATTTAAATAGTGGAATTACTGTTGTAGTGCATACTTCGCACCTTATTGCGAATTTTGACGGTTTTTCAGAAGATTCTTTTAATGCTGAATTAACAAAAGATAAATTGGCAGTAAAAATAACGGACTTTTTAGCAGTTTTAACTGAGATGGTTTTGACAAAAATAAACGTAATTCTAATTACGCTTGGTGGCGAAACTTCTTATAAATGCTGTAAAGCAATAAAATCAAATGAATTAAAGTTGGTTGATGAAGTAGCACCGGCGATTTCAATATGTTCAGATATTAATAATCGCTGGATTGTTACAAAGTCAGGCAATTTAGGTAACACAAAAACGTTAATCGACATTTTGGATTATTTTAAACATCATGAATAATTACTCACATAAAATTGCAATTACAACAGGCGACCCAAATGGAATTGGTGCAGAAATTACGATTAAGGCGTTGAATTTGTTAAATTTACCGTCAAAAGATATCGTGATTATTTCTAATTCGAAAGTTCTGAATACGTATTCCGGCGGTTCTGCGCTAAAAAATAATTATGAAGTTATTGAAATTGATTATCCCGAAAAAATTGTTCCTGGTGAAATTTCAGCAAGTGCGGGTGATTTTGCATTCAGAGCGTTAAAAAAAGCGTGTGAAATTAAGCCTAAATTTATTGTTACAGCTCCGACTTCAAAAGAAGCTATGCATTTAGCAGGTCATAATTTTAACGGACAAACAGAAGTTTTGGAAAAGTATTTGGCGCACAATGGACAAAAGGCTGAAATGCTATTCGTATCGAAAGATTTTAGAGTGTTGCTTCTTACGAGACATTGCGCGTTAAAAGATGTTAGTGCAATTTTAACCAAAGAAGTTATTATAGAAAAAGTCGAAAGATTAAGAAGCTATTTTCAAAACAAATTGCTTATCAAAAAGCCCTCATTTGCATTATGTGCTTTAAATCCACACGCCGGCGAAAACGGCATTATCGGTGATGAGGAAGAAAAAACGATTATTCCGGCAATTGAAGCTGTGAGAAATCGTGGTATTAATATTACAAATCCACTTCCTGCGGATGCTTTGTTTATCGGCGGAGTTCAGAGTTATTTGAAAGGTGAAAAAGCGCCTTATGATTGCTATATCGCTTGTTACCACGACCAAGGCTTAATTCCGATTAAAGCAGTAGCTTCTGAAAAAACTGTTAATATGACAATCGGGCTTGATATAGTTAGAACTTCACCTAGTCATGGAACAGCGTTTGATATTGCAGGCAAAAACATTGCAAACCCCGAATCAATGATAGAAGCGATTAAGTATTGTTTGTATTAAGACTATGAACTTGACAGGTATAGTATAATTAAAGTATGAGAAGAATTGCGATACTAACATGTGCATTTTTGTTGGCAGGACATAGTTTGGCTTTTGCGCATGCAGATGATGAATTATTTAAGACTGTGATAATCAAGGATGGAACAAACTTGTCAGTTTTAGATTGTGTTGCTACAGCGTTTAGAAATAGTCCGAAAATAAAACGTAAAAAATATTATCTTGATATTGCAAAAAGTCATGTTGGAATTGCTAAATCTCAGTATTTTCCGGTTATTGGTGCAGGAGTTGGATATTATAACGAAAATAATTCAAATGGTATTTATTATAATAATCATTATCGTGAACTTCCGAATGTTGGTGTTTCTGTAAATAAAATGGTTTGGGATTTTGGAAGAACGACTGCAAATATTCGGATGGAAGAATTTTACAAACTTGGTGCAGAATATGAGTTTATGGATAGTTTGTGTTCAACTTTATTTGATGTAAAAGAAAAATATTATAAACTTTTAAGAGCGCAAGCGTTGCTGCAAATCGCAGAGAATAATGTGGAAATTAATAAAAGTATTTTAAAATATACTAAAAAGAATCCTGATTTGATTACAGCAAGAATGAATTTAAGTGAAGCTGAAGTTACTCTCATTTCAGCTAAAAATGATTATTTAAACGCTAAAATAGATTTAAATAATGCAATGTATTTGGATTCAACTCCTGATTATAAAATTCTTAATACTAAAACGTTTGACTATGATAATGATTATGATTTAACAACAAAAAAAGAACCGCGTGAGTTTGAAGAATATAAGTTTAAGTTTTCACAGGAAAAAGCTGTACAAATGGCTTATGATAATAGTCCTGATTTACAAGTTTTGATATCAACGAAAAAAGCAATGGAGCAATCGTTAATTTATATAAAACGAACATATCTTCCGGAGTTGTCTGCGAATGCCGGTTATGGATTTAATAATACTAATGAATCATCTAATAATAGTTTACGTGTTGGAGTAAATTTGAATTCAACTGTTAATTTAATGGAGCTAAAACATTCAATTAAAGGAGCCGATGCGCAAGTAAAATTAGCTGATAACGAGATTACTCTGTTTAAGAAAGATTTATATTTTGAAGTTAAGAGGGCTTTTAATAATTATAATAAGGCGTTACGCGAAATTCCTACTTCACAATTAAGGGCAAAACAAGCATTAAACTTTTATCCTATTGCGGAAAATTTATATAAAACAGGCATATTAGACTATACAGCTTTGCAGGATGCAAGAAAAGATTATATAAGTGCAATCGGAGGTTATATAGAAAGTCTTTATGATTATAATATCGCTCTAATTCAGGTTGAAATGGCAATGCATTATCACTTGGTTGATATTCACCACAAGACAGAGCATGCTATGTGTTACCACTCAGAAGAGTTGATAAATCATTTGAATGAAGTTTTAGGTTGTGATGAAAAAGAAGTAAAACGTTTTAGACGTAAAAATAACAAAATGGAAGAAGATTTATAAATAAAAAAATAGCGTGAAACTTTTTGTTCACGCTATTTTTTTATTTTTATAGATCATGCCAACTTGGTGCTTGATGGATATCATGATGATATCTTTCATCGCTATCTTGTACAGGATCAAGATAAGCATAACTATTTTTTAAGAAATTAACAAATTTATTGTTACTTCCTTTTTTTTCGTATAATGGTTCACAAGGTTTTCCATTAATGCGATTTTTCATAATCAAAATTTCTTCAGCTGTTGCTTCTGAAAAACCTCCATTTATCATGTATTCAGGCTCTGTGTATTGTGCAGGAGTAACATCTGCATTTGCTCTTACGCAAACAAGCGTAACTAAAGCTAAAACTAATAATAAATTTTTTCTCATAACACCCATTCTTATTTAACTGAACTATATGATTCCATTATAATATTTTCTAATGAATTAATCAAGTCGGCTTCCGGAACTCTTGCTATAATTTCACCTTTTTTAAAAATGTAACCTTCCTTGATTGCGCCAGCTATTCCAAAATCTGCATGGCGAGCTTCTCCAGGACCATTTACAGGACATCCCATAACAGCAATTGTAATCGGCAAATCTAAATTTTTGAATTTTTCTTCAACTTTCTTAGCTAAACCGATTAAATCAATTTGCGTTCGTCCACAAGTCGGACAAGAAATAAAGTTTACACCTTTTTTTCGTAAATTCAAAGCTTTTAATATTCCAAATCCGGCATGTACTTCTTCTACAGGTTGTTCAGTCAAAGAAACTCTTATTGTGTCTCCAATACCTTCGCTCAAAAGTGTTCCTAAACCAATTGATGATTTAATTAAACCTGATTTTAATGTTCCGGCTTCTGTAACTCCTAAGTGAAGCGGATAATCAACTTTTTTAGCCATTAAACGATAAGCTTCAATTGTAGTTGGAACATCAGAAGATTTTAGCGAAACCTTTGTATTATAAAAATTCAAATCTTCCAAAATCTCTAAATGTCTCATTGCGCTTAAAACCATTTTTTCATGAAGCGGAATATCCATTTCAGCAAATTCTTTTTCTAAAGAGCCTGCATTGATGCCGATTCTGATTGGTACTTCGTGAGCTTTAGCTGCTTCTACAACCTTAATTGTATGTTCTTTTTTCCCGATATTTCCAGGGTTAATTCTAAGAGCATGGATTCCATTCTCAATACAAGTTAAAGCTAATCTGTAATCAAAATGAATATCTGCAACTAATGGAACCGGCGATTTTGCAACGATATCTTTAATAGCTGCTGCTGCATCTTTATTTAAAACCGCAAGACGTACAATTTCACATCCGGCAGAAGCAAGTTCGCTGATTTGGTCTAATGTTTTTGCTACATCTCTTGTGTCTGTATTACACATTGATTGAACGCTAATAGGAGCGTCTCCTCCGATTTTAACGTTACCGATTGAAATTTGTTTTGAAAATCTTCTTTTAATCATGATTTAAGTATAGCACAAAAATCTAATGTCAAATTTAACCTAAATCTAATTCTTTAATTTTATTGACATCATCATCGCAAGTCCAATTCTCGTCATACATATTAACCATTACAAATTTTTTAAATGATGAGTATTGCCACGCTTTTGGTGTCTCTGCACAAGCGTGCTTAACCGGATTATAGTGAATATAGTCTAAAAATCTTCGTAAATCTTTCTGGTTTTCAATTTTGTTACCTTCAAAACTTTTTTGCCAAACAATTTTATCTGCTGGTTTATATTTGTCATCTAAATTATGTGTAAAATATTGTTTGATATTAGAAACAATTTTTGAAGTATCTTCAATTGGTTCTGGTTTAATAATCATATGAAAATGATCCGGTAGAATAACACCAGCAACAAAATCATAGTTATAGTTTTGTTTTGATTTTATAATTGCAGTTTTTAAAAGTGCAACATTATCTATTAGTATTGGTTTCATATTTGTTGTTGAAACCGTTACAAAAATTGAATTGTTATCTGTACTCAAATGCTTATAGTTTGACATAATCCTATTGTATCATTAAAATAAATCATCTGGGCATGATATTTAAGAAGTTTTACGAAAAACCTTTTTCTGTTACAATAAATTCATAATTTCTAGGAGAAACTATGAAAATACTTGTATCTAACGACGATGGAATTTTAGCAAACGGTATACGGGCTTTAATTGAAGCTCTTTCGCCATGTCATGAAGTTTATGTCGTAGCACCTGATAGAGAAAGAAGCGCTGCGGGTCATTCGCTTACTTTACAAACTCCGCTTAGAGTTGAAGAAGTTGATGCAAAATATGGAGCAAAACGTTGTTGGATGACAACAGGTACTCCGGGAGATTGTGTAAAACTCGCGATAAATGCGATTTTAGAAAAAGACGAACTGCCGGATTTGGTAATTTCGGGGATTAATCATGGACCGAATTTAGGTGCTGATATTTTATATTCAGGAACTGTAAGTTGCGCGATGGAAGGCGCTATGATGGGATATCCGAGTATTGCAACTTCATTAGCAAGTATGAGCACAGAATATGAATCTTTTAAAGTAGCAGCTGAGTTCATTGCGACTTTGTTAGAAAAAATTGATATTAAAAAATTCCCATCGAAAACAATTTTGAATATAAATGTTCCGGGTTTAGAAAAAGAGGATATTGGCGGGGCTTCTGCTACAGAACTTGGAAGCAGGATGTTTACTGATGCTTATGAAAAACGAATAGATCCGCGCGGAAAAGTTTATTACTGGATGGCAGGAGAATTGGTTAATGAGCCGGAAAATGCGTCAACAGATATCGCAGCAGTTAGAAATAATAAGATTTCAATCACTCCTGTTACTTATGAAATGACAAGAACTAATATTATAGAAGATTTAGAAAAAGACTTATGTCGTGAAAAATTATGTAATTGGTTTCTGTAGGAGCAAAGAATGAAAGAATTGACTGTAAGCCTTGAAAACTATTTGTTAACAATATATGAACTAATTAAAGATAATGATGAAATTAAAGTTCACGATGTTGCAGAAAAAATGCACATAGGTGGTGCTTCAACTTCCGAGGCTATTAAAACGCTTGCAGCAAAAGAATTTATAGATTACAAACCATATCATCCGATTAAAATTACACAAAAAGGTATTGAAGCGGCAGAAAAGAAGATTTTGCGACATCAAACAATTGCAAAATTTTTGTCAGAAGTTCTGATGTTAGATGCAGATAATATCGAGAGTTTTGCGTCCAAAATGGAATTTTCAATGCCAAATGACGTGTTAGACAGATTTATCGAATACTTAACTTTTATGCAAAAGTGTAGCTGTAAAGAGCCAAAGTGGGTTAAGAGTTTTCACAAGTATTTGGAAAATGGAAAAATGCAAGAAAAATGCGTTCTTTGCGCTAAAAATAAAGAAAATTTTGATAATAGCGGTTGTTGTGGCTGTAAATAAAAGATTTACGGATGTATAATATTAATATTATGGGGATTAGAAGAGCTTTAATACTGATTTTAATATTTATTTGTTTTATTAGTCCTTGTTTTGCAATAAAAATAGGGCTTCAAACTCATGTAAACAGAACATTTATTGGTGCTTCAACGAAAGCTGATATTATAAATTGCGATACAAATAAATTGATTTTTGTAATGGAAAAGATGAAAGGTTATGAAATGAAACCTTATCGAGGAGTAATCGCAATTAAAGTTGACGGCGAATGGAAAAAAATGAATGCCAATAAAATTGTTATAAAACCGGAGCCAAACGGATTTGTAAGTGTTAAAAGAAAATGGTACAGAGGACATTTTAAAGTTATAAATGACGGTTTAGGCTTGACTGTTATAAATGATATTCCTATGGAAAAATATCTGCAAGGAGTTGTACCTTCAGAAATGCCTTCAAGTTGGGAACATGAAGCACATAAAGCGCAAGCAATTGCTGCTAGGAGTTACGCTATTGCGAATAAAGGCAAACGTGCAAAATACGGATATGATTTAAAAGATACTCCGGAAGATCAGGCTTATGGTGGAGCAAGCGCAGAAAAATCAAATACAAATGATGCTGTTACTGAGACTGCAAATATAGTTCTTGTTTGCCAAGGTAAAATAGTACCTGCTTATTATTCAGCTTCTGCCGGAGGAAGAACGAATACTGGCGGTCAAGTTTGGTCAAGAGATTTGCCGTTCTTAAAATCAGTTCCGTCTTTTGATGAAGGCATAAAAAAGAACGGGCATGGAGTCGGTATGAGTCAATATGGTGCGAATAATCTTGCAAAGCGCGGATATAATGCGTATCAAATTTTAAAATATTTTTATGCGAATACAAAATTTGCAAGAGTTAGAAATGAGTATTAGTCAAACATTAATGTTTATAAATGATAATATAATTTCTTTCAATTTCCGTTTTAAAGTAATCCGGTAATTTATCATACTGATGAATATCAACCAGAATTGGAATATTGCTGTCGCTAATTAATTGTTTTAAAGCATACACATTTTTTGATTCATCATTAAACGATTTTACAACTAAATCTAAATCGCTCCCTTCATGCGCAGTTCCATCAATTCTGCTACCGTAAGCCCAAATTTCGGCATTAGGACAGTATTTGTCAAAAATTTCAGTCAATATTTGCAAATCTTTAGGTCTTAAAAACAATTTATCCATTTGCAATTACATCCTTTAAGTGTTTTGCATCAGCTAAAAAATCATCAACTAAGCTCAAAGTCTCTTCTGCAAACGCACGACCATAATCGTGAGCAGTGCTATTTCTATTGTCGCGATAATGTAGCCAACGTTCAGTTTCTTCCATATTTATTAATGAAAATTTATTAGCATATCTGAATAAATCTTTAAAGTTCAACGTATCAACAGATTTTTTCGTTGCAAAAAAAGGAGTAATTCGCTTTTTTAGCAATTTGCCTGCTTGTTCTAATGTGATTTCAAAACCTTTTACGAGTGAATTTCTATACATTTCGTAATCAATTGAACCTTCATTCGCGGTTTTAATAGCAGTACGAGCTTTTTCTAATGTTGCAATACATTTTTCTAAATATTCTACATTGATTGACATGTGGAACTTTCCTTTTTTTAATTATTATTACACAAAACGCAAACATTCGCAAAAGTAATCTACAAAATTGGACAATATAATCATTTTAATTTTATGCTAAAATAGGCATTATGAAAGACAAAAATAAAATTATTAAAAAAATTAGTGATGCACTTAATGCAAATGATTTGGATGCTGCAAGAAAACTTGTTGAAAATGATTTAAAGCGGGTTGGATTGAAAGAAGAATATTATTTTTATCTTGCTTTAATTCAAAAAGATTTAAAGAAAAAACTTGAATTATATACATTTGCATTAAATTTAAATGAAAACTTTTTAGACGCATGGATAAATCGTGGTCTTGTTTATAATGAACTTGGAGATTACGAAAAATCAATAAGTGATTATAATAAGGCGATTGAAATAGATTCAAAATGCGCACTAGCATTTAATAATCGCGGTTATACAAGGTTTAAACAAAAAGATTATCAAGGTGCATTGGAAGATTATAACAAAGCAATCTTGCTTAATCCAAAATTCCAAATGGCATTAGATAATAAGGCTTTGTTGTTTCAAACTGTTTGCATAAAAGACGATAAAGATTTTAATGAAAAATATTATTTAAGCCTTGGAATTGCAGATGTAAATGAAGGTAATTTCCCTGAAGCAATAAGTAGTTTGGATGAAGCATTAACTCTTAATCCAAATTCAGAAGTGGCATATTTTTATAAGGCAATATGTTTTCATAGTTTAAATAGAACAGCAGAAGCTTATGAAAATTATACAAAAGCTATAGAATTAAATAAAAATATGGTTGATGCGTATTTTAATCGCGGTCAATTGTTATTTAAGACAAATCCGAAGCAGGCGCTTGATGATTTTGTTTCTGCAGTTGCTTTAGATTCAAAATTCATTGACGCGTATTATTCAATTGCTGCGATTCAGAAAAATTTAGGACAATACAATGAGGCAATTAAAAATTTAGATAAAATCATAGAGCTAGAGCCACAAGCCGTAAATGCAAAAGCATTGAAAAAGTTGATTGAAAACAAGTATTTATAAAATTTAATATAATAAAGAAAAGCGTCGGATTTTGTAATTACAAAATCCGACGCTTTTTTATCTATACAGGTTGGGCTTTCAGCCCAACATTTTAGACGCATCAGTTTTTCGAAGTGTTAATTCATAATCGCGCACTCTTATTTCTAAAGGGTCATCCATTGGTGCAGTTTTGATTAATTTAACTTCAACATTTGGAGTTAAACGTTAAGTCCTGCTCAACATTTTTCATTGAACACGACAATAATGTAAAAATTTAGGTCGTATTGGATGACAATTGTTCAATACGACCTAAAAACTTTAACACAGCTTATATATTATGTTTTGTTTTTATTTAAAACAATGTTATACTTGGTTAGAACATAATGTTCAGCATAGAGTAAAAAATGCTTTTTTCTAAACAGAACTGGCTTACAAAGTATATTGAAGATTCTCGGGTTGGTTCTCGACTAGAAAGGAGAGTCATATGGATAAATTTAATATAAGTCTTTTATTGATTTTTATGATTTTATTTGTATTAAAAAACGGCTCTCAGTCAAAAGACTAAGAACCGTAAGATTCTCTAAAGAGCATTGGTAGTTTCGCAAGCTACCACTCTATGCTTTTATTATACATTATTCTTTTAGTTTTTTCAATAAAATCATTCAATACGCATTGTTAATTGTAACAATTTAGATATAATACAAAAGTCATCGGATTTTGGAATTCCAAAATCCGATGACTTCTATTTATGCAGGTTGGGCTTTCAGTCCAACATTATCAACGATTAAGCATTTAATTTAGCTTTGTCTTCTTCGGTTACACCTTTGATTGTAAGGTTAATTCTGCCCTTGTCATCAATTTTGATAACCTTAACAACAACTTCGTCGCCGATATTAACGTGTGGTTCGATTGTTTCAATTCTTTCTTGACAGATTTGAGAAATGTGAACCATACCGTCTTTACCTCCGCCAAGTTCAACAAAAGCACCGATAGGAATGATTCTTACAACTTTACCCTTAATAACCATACCAACTTCAGGCTTAAATGTAAGATCTTTAATCATCTTCTTAGCAATCGCTGCACCTTCTTGGTCGTTAGAAGTAATTGTTACAACACCGCTGTCTTGAATATCAATTTCAGCACCTGAAGCGTCAATAATTGCTCTGATTTGTTTACCGCCAGGTCCGATAACTGTTCCGATATCTTCAGTAGGAATTGTCATTGTAGAAATGCTTGGTGCAAATGGTGAAAGTTGTTTTGCAGGTTCTGTAATAACTTTTCTCATTTCACCTAAGATATGCAATCTGCCTTCTTTTGCTTGAGCCAAAGCTCTTCTCAATGTATCGTTTGCAATACCTTTAGCCTTCATATCCATTTGAAGCGCTGTGATACCGTCGTCGTTACCAGTAACTTTGAAGTCCATGTCGCCAAGGAAGTCTTCAATGCCTTGGATATCTGTTAATACAACAGGTTCTTTGCCTTCTTCTGTAATCATACCCATTGCAACACCACCAATCATGCACTTAACAGGAACACCAGCATTCATCAATGCCATTGATGAACCGCAAGTTGAACCCATTGATGTAGAACCGTTTGATTCTAATACATCTGAAGTTACACGGATTGTGTATCCAAATTCTTCTTGAGAAGGAAGAGCAGGAACATTAGCTCTTTCAGCCAAGTTGCCGTGACCAACTTCACGTCTGCCAGGGCCTCTTAGAGGTTTAACTTCACCAACTGAGAATCCTGGGAAGATGTATTTGTGCATGTATGTTTTTTCAGTTTCAGGATCAACGCCATCTAATTCTTGTTTCATGCCAGGGCCTGCAAGTGTTGCAACTGACAAGATTTGAGTTTGACCTCTTGTGAACACTGCTGAACCGTGAGCGCGAGGAATAACACCAACTTCGCACCAAATAGGACGAACTTCGGTTGGTTTACGTCCGTCAGCTCTAACACCTTCATCAAGAATCATTGCACGCATGATTTTCTTTTCAGCAGCTTTAAATTCTTCTGCAACAAAGTCGATGCCTGTTTCTTCAATGATTTTGTGGATGTAATGATCATCTGGAAGTGCTTCAACTCTTTCTTTAACAAGCTTTTTAGCTTCTTCCAATTTTTCTTGTCTGTATTTTCTGTCAAAGTTGTGATATGCGTCGAAAATCATATCGTGAGCAACTTCGTTGATGATATTTTTTAGTTCTGTTGTATCGTAAGGGTTTACGAATTCTTCTTTTACTACGCCACAAGCTTTTGCGAATTCAACTTGAGCTTCACATTGTTTTCTGATTTCGCCTTGAGCAAATTCAACAGCTTCCATAATATCGTCTTCTGTAACGAATTTACAACCTGCTTCAACCATAAT
>CAKVND010000034.1 GCA_934777245.1 uncultured Candidatus Melainabacteria bacterium
TTTTTATGTCTCGTGTTTATTTAATGCTTGCCGTTTTCTTAGTTTCGACTTACATATATATAAAGTATATTTTTATGTAAGAATTGCGCTATACGTTTTATATTGTTACATTTCTTAATGAAATTTGGGGAAATTAGAGTAAAACGAGGGCGCAGCCTGTGGCTGCGCCCTCGTTCAAAAATCAATAATTCAAAAACTATTTTTGAATATCTTTAACAGACAAAGCGATTCTGTGTTCTTTTGGAGTGAATTTCTTAATAAGAACGTCAACTTCTGAACCAACTTTGAACATGTTGAACGGATTTACGTTTTCGTCAGACATTTCGGAAACTGGCAATAATGCTTCAACGCCAGGGAAGATGTTGATGAATGCGCCAAAAGTAGTAACTTTGTTTACAGTACCTTTAACGATTTGACCTTCTTCGAATTGTCCTTCGATTTGTTGCCAAGGATTTTCACCCATTCTCTTAAGAGATAGAGAAATTCTCTTCAATTCAGTATCAATCTTAATAATTTTAACTTCGATTGTGTCACCTAAAGTGATAACATCTGAAGGGTGTTTAATTCTTTGCCAAGAAATTTCAGAGATAGGTAGTAAACCGTCGATGCCGTTGATGTCAACGAAAGCGCCGAAGTCAGTAATTCTAACTACGTTACCTTTAACAACTTGACCTTCTTCCAAAGAAGAAAGAACATTATCAACAACTTGATCTCTTTGTTCAGCAACAGCTTGTCTTTGAGATAAGATAAGTTTGTTTTTCTTAGGATCAGCTTCAAGAACTTTAACTTCGATTTTTTGGTCAATTAAACCGTCGAATGGAGTACCTGTTCTCAATTGAGAAGAAGGAATGAAGCCTTTAAGGTCTGCAACGTCAACCAAAACACCGCCTTTAACAGTTGAAACAACTTTAGCAAGGATTGTGTCGCCTTGGATTTTAGCGTCATTAAGTTGAGCCCAAGCTTGAGCAAATGCGATTCTCTTAAGAGATAATTGCATAGCATCTTCATTGTTTTCTTCTTTTAATACGTAGAATTCTCTAACGTCGCCGATTTCTAATTCTTCAACGTCGCTTGATAATTCTCTGTTTGACAAGAATGCTTCCATTTTAGCGCCTTTTACGCTTACAAGATAACCATCTTGTTCTTTTTTAATTACTGTACCTTCTACGATATCAGCAACTGTGTTAGATTTAGCAAAGCTTTCTTCTAACAGCATTTCAAATTCGTCTTTAACTTCTGTTGTCATTTTTTATGTTCCTTTCTTTGTATGTTTTAGTTTTTTATTCTATCAATTACTTTATCAATAATTTTTTGTGGAGTAGACGCGCCGGCTGTAATTCCGATTGATTTAACTCCTTCTAAATCGTCTTTATTTAATTCTGTATCGTTTTCGATATGAATTGTTTTTGTACAATCTTTTAAAATTTCTGCTAAGTGGCTTGTGTTTGCACTTTTTCTTGAACCTACAACCACCATCAAATCGCTTTCTTTAGCAAGCTCTTTTGCTTCCTTCTGACGCATTGCGGTTGATTGACAAATTGTGTTATAAATTAAAACTTCTTTCGCTAACGTGTTCAAATAATTAACAACGAGGTTCAGAGAAGAAACCATTTGTGTCGTCTGAACAACAACTCCGACTTTTCTGTGTGATTTTATTTGAGTTGCGTAAGGTGAAAGTTCTTCTATTGAAGTTGCTACAACAACTTTATCAGAATACAAATCCGCGTTAGCCTTAATTGCCATAACTTCAGGATGATTAGGCTTGCCTACAATTACTACAAAATAATCGTTTTTAGCAAGTTCAACTGCTCTTTGTTGAACTTTTTTAACGTCAGGACAAGTTAGGTCAACAACTTCAAAACCTGCATTTTTGATTTGTTCAAAAACTTCAGGAGTTGCGCCATGACTTCTGATTATGCAAATTCCATCACCTTGAGCAGGAATGTCATAAATCGTTTTTATTCCTAAAGACTCAAGTTCGTTGATTACGTCGGTGTTATGAATAAGTTCACCCAAGATATAAATATTTTTATCAGGGTTTTCTTGTTTCAATTTTTTCGCTGTTTCTACTGCTCGTTTTACTCCGTAGCAGAAACCTGCAAACTTGGCTAGTTTAATATTTGGATTACTCAAATATCTGTAATTCACTTTCTAAAAGAACTAGAGGTAAAACCTCAGTAAATATATTTAAACTTAAACATGAAAATTTGTAAAGAGAATTACGTTGAAAAAGTTAAAAATAATATCTTATTGTCGAATACAAAATTTATCGAGTTTATAAATAATTTAAATATGAGAAAATTTTTTACTTTAATTTTTTATGTAATTCTTGGAATTGCAGTTTTTGTTTTTATAGTGCATAATCTTTTTAATATGCATATTACAGCTGTTTTTGAGGATTTAGAGCCATTTCCCAAAAATTTAAATGTATATTACAAGGGTTTTAAACTTGGAAGAACAGTAAGAGTGCATCCTTCAAAAGATTTTACTAATACTCATGTTGAAATAATTTTGAACGCAAAAAATTTGAGCTTGCCGGACAATACAACTGCAAAAATGAAATCAAAAAATAAAAAAGATTATATTGAACTTGAATATCCATCTGCACCTTCGATTACGTATTTGAAAAATCATTCTGTAATTTACGGTAAAAAAGGATTAAATATTGGCGATTATATTGATAAACAGGCAGAAGCTGGCGGATTAGATGAAATAAAAGAAAATTTGAATGACACTGTTGCATCAGCAGGTGATACTCTTGACGCGTTGACAGAGTTGTTTGGAACTGCTAATGACATATTAAAAGATTTACGTCCGTCTTTGAAAATAACAGGAGAAAATTTAGCACTTACCAGTAAGAATTTAGCAGATACATCTGCGGAACTCAGCGAGTCAGTTCGTCCTAAGAGGTTAAGCAATTCTTTTGCGAATATTGAACAGACGACCAAGAATATTGAACGTACGACTAAAAATCTTGAACAAGCAAGTCAAAATGTTTCGAGCGTTACAGCACATGTTAATAATAATACGGTTACAATTGTGGATTGTGTAATAGCTAATTCTAATACAATTATAGATAATGTTAATAAAATTTTAGAAAATACAAATGATATTGTTAATGGGTTTAAAGTTACTTTATCAAAACGTTTTGCAGGTATGAAAATAATGTTTGGCAAACCGATTTCGTAAATAGTTTTTGAAAAACATGTTTTTTAGTATGGATTATTCTTTTCACTTGTTTTAAATAAAATTGTTAACTTTTGTAAAGCGTTCAAACCCGCTATTTTCGGCATTTAGTATAATTAATCTACAACTAAAGTATAATTTTTTCAAAAAACATTAAAGTTTTTAAAATTTGTGCCGTTATACATGACATAAGAAGAATTTTATTTTGTAGGAAGGAATATTATGACAGATAAAGAAGAATTAGGTGCATCACTCTTCAGCCGTTCAATTGACTTAATGGAAGATGATCCGCTTGAAGAAATTTTCGCTCTTAACTTGGGTGATTTCATTTCCGAGTACCTGATTTCAGAAGATTTGGCTAATAAAATCGGTAAGGATGTTAAGGATAAAACAACAAAGCTTAAATCACAGCTACAAGAGCTTGTTTCAATTTATTCTTTGGATAATACACTTTGCGTTTTAGGTTTCAATTCTCAAGACGAATATGTAGTCTACAATTCAATTGCAAAGACTTTAACTCAAATTCTTGATGTTGACGCATGCCATATTTATCTTACAAAAGAATTCACAAAAGGTTTGAATATTGAAGATAAAATTTTAGGTTTAGTTGGTTCATCTATCGAATTTGATGAAGATATTTACGCTAAGAAATTGAGTTACGCTGATGATGACAAATCAATAGTTGTTAAAGCGTTTAAAACGCTTGAAACAGTACAAATAAAAGATGTTACAAATATTGATAATTTTACGCCAAAATACGAATTAAAAGAATTTGATGTAAAATCATTGGCAATTGTTCCTATGCATAATAATGCACACGTAGTTGGTGTTATTGTAATTGAAAATTACAAAGAAAAGACAATCAAGCGCGCATACATGAATCTTCTTGAAACAATAGGAAGATTATTTGGAACTTCTATGCATTTGCAAAAAACTATTGATGAAGTAAATAGTTTAATCAAAGATGAAAATGTTACAGCAGAAGAATTACAGCACCAAAGAGCTGAATTAACTGCTTTAATTGGCGATTTAGGTGTTCAACAACAAGCGTTTGTTGAAAAATTAGCAAAAGCAGTTGACGAAAAAGGTCAATACAAAGTTGCTCATTCTCAAAACACAGCAGAGCTTTCACGCAAACTTTGTCGTCAGCTCGGTTTGAATGAAAAAACAACAGATTTAGTTTACTACGCAGGTTTGTTACAGAATATCGGTAAAATCACTCTACCGGAATCATTATTTACAAATAAAGGTAAACTTTCAAAAGAAGAATGGGAAAAATTGCAAAACCATCCGAATGTTGGTGTAAATTTGCTTATGAACATTAATTTCTTATCAGAAGTTATTCCTTATATCCATTACCATAAAGAACGCTGGGACGGAGGTGGCGAACCGGAAGGTTTGAAAGGCAATTCAATTCCGTTCGGTTCAAGAATTATAGCTGTTGCGGATGCTTACACAGCCATGACCTCTGATCGTTCTTATAGAAAAGCAATGGATAAAGGCGAAGCTTTAACTGTAATCAAAAGTGAAGCCGGAATAAAGTGGGATCCGGTTGTTGTAAATGCCTTGTTTGAGCTTTTAAATAGCTAATTTAAGTGGAGAAATGATGATTACAAGAGAAGTCCGCGAATGGTTGCAAAAAGTTGAGCGTTGTCAGTATTCTTATGATGATGCAATGTATGAATTTATGCGTTTTTCAGCTTTTCTAACTAGAGAAGAAATGAAAATGATTAAAAGCAAAATAGAACAAAGTTACGGTAAATAGGTTTTTTGCAATGTCAGACGCGGAAGACAAGCTTAATGAATTATCTGATTTTTTCAGGCGCATGAGTGCGAAAGTCAAACTTATTAAACTCATTGAACACGCCAAAATTGAGTATGATAAATATAATCTTGATTCCAGCTTAGAAAGCTTAGAAAAAGCATACAAAATTGATAGTAAAAATCCTACGGTTTTGCGTGGTTTAGGTTGTGTAAATCAAGCGCAAGGGAATTTTGACAAAGCGATTGAGTTTTATAAAGAAGCTGTAAAAAATTCTACAAAAAAAGAGGTGGAATATAGTTTACTTGGAACAATTTATTATTTGCAAGAAAATTTGGATGAAGCAGTAAAATATTTTAATCTTGCTATTGACGCGAATGATGATTATGACGCAGCTTACGAGGGTCGAAATCAAGCAATGCTTGAAAACCATTTGAAGATTTTGGATTTACAGGATTCGTTAAAAAAATATTTCTAAATTTAAACAAAGCTGAAATAGCGCATTTAGCTTGAAACTTAACGATTACTTTTGCGCATGAAACATTCTAAGATTAATTTGGGGCAAAATATGCTCTAAATGAAAGTGAGGTTTTATGCAAATTAAAATATTACTTGTTGAAGACCAAAAATTAATGAGAATCGGGATAAAATCGTTATTCTGTGATTATCCGGATTTAGAAATTATAGGTGAAGCTGTAAATGGCAAAGAAGCGGTTGAAAAGGCAAGACTAATAAAGCCTGATATTGTACTTATGGATTTGGGGCTTCCTGATATTTCCGGAATTGAAGCCACTAAACAAATTCTGGAACATAACAGCAATATTAAAGTTATTATGCTGACTTCGCATATTTCAGAGAATGAATTAAACAGCTCACTTAGCGCGGGCGCAAGTGCTTATGTTATCAAAGATATCAGCACAGATTTTCTTATGAGCGTAATCAAAATGGTTAAAGCAGGTGCAATGTGGATAGATCCGCATGTCGTGCCGTTTATTAGAGATAAAAATTGTGGTGTAATTCCGTCAAGGCAGGTTTCACGCTCTGCATTCAAGGAAAATCATTCTAATTTGACGCAAAGAGAATATGAAGTTTTGAAATTAGTTGTAGACGGTCAATCAAATAGCCAAATCGCTAAAACACTTACAATAAGTGAGCATACGGCAAAAGCTCATGTATGCAATATTATCCAAAAGCTTGTGGTTGATGATAGAACGCAAGCTGCCGTAAAAGCGCTTAAAGAAGGATTGGTGTAATTGTATTCTTTTAAAAAATTAACAAATTTTATGTAATTCAAAGAATCTAATAAAAAATAAGTTGGGGTTATAGCCCCAACAATATTTTTAATAAAAATTTTCCGGTATGTTCGTTGTTTCGGTTTTTGCAGATTTAACAAATTCATCAAATTCAACAGGCAAATCAAATCTTAAAAAATTTTTTTGTTCAAATTTCTTTTTTGCAATTTTTTCTATATCTCTAATTGGAGTAAATTTTGAAAAAATACTTACTGGTTTTATCATTTTTGTTTCCTTTCTTTATACTGAAATTAAACAAAAAACATTATACATTAGATATTAGACAACTATACTATTTAGAACTAGTCAATTGGGGGATTTTCATAAAATAATGGCGGAACGCAAAAGCGTTCCGCCATTATTTTATTTTTCATATTCAATTTTAAATTAGTGAACAGTCAATTTTTTAATATTACCTTTTTCCGCAGCTAGTTTTGGAGCTTCGATTTCCAAAATACCGTGTTCAAGTTTTGCAGAAGTTTTTTCAACATCAATTTCTTGAGGGAAGTAAACTGTTCTAGAAAATTCACCATATCTGAATTCAGATTTTCTGAAACCTTTAGTGTCTTCTTTCTTTTCTTCCTCTTTCTTTGCGTTAATTGTGATATGGTTTTTATCAATATCGATATCTAAATCATCTTTCTTAACGCCCGGAAGTTCTGCTCTTACGTTATATTCTTTTTCTTTTTCATGCAATTCTACAGGCATAGCAAACTTGTCTGCTTCCTCAGCTTCATTATAAATATATTCTGGGAAGAAGCTATCAAAGTTTCTATTCAATATTGAACTAATTTCGTCATTAACTGATTTAATAAATCCATCTGGTGATTTTTTAATTAAGAATTTCATAATCATTCTCCTTTCATATCTATGACCTATTACCTTCAACACTTATATTATTACTCTGTTATTCCTAAAACTTGCATTTTTTAACTAAAAATTAACAATTTATTTTTATACTAAAAATTCAAATTTATCTGCACGCGTTCTGATTAATGAAATAGCAGCTTGTGAATTTAAAAAGTTTAATGCGCCCATAAAACTTTTTTTATTGCTTAAGGTTTCACGTGCTTCTGCCATGTTGTTACTAATTTGCATAGCTGTAAGTTGGTTATTGATAGTTCTGTTTTGTTGTAATTTAAGTTCGTGTTGAGGAAATCCGATTTGTTCAACAGGTTCCGGAGATGTTTCTATTACTTCCGGTTCTACAGAGAGCGGTTTGGTTTCAGTCTTAGCAACGATATTATTGTTTGTGTTATTGTTTTCAATAATTTTAGAGAACGGATTATCTTTGCTTACAAATGAATCACGAGCCATGTCCATTATGTCAGCTTGTGCATCTTCGTTTAGAGCTTGTGCACGAGCTTGAGCACGCTGAAATATCATCTCTTTGAGAGCTGCGATTTCATTTTTTCCAACTATAGAATCAAATTGATAGCTCATTTTTTATCCTCGTATATATATAAAAACAAAATTGTAAAGAAAATTGACAAATTAGTATATAACAGTTATATATTTGTTACATAAGTTAACAATTTGACAAAAAGTCTAATTTTGCCGTTATGTATAGATTACAGGCCGTTTTTCTAGGTTTAAAACGGCTGAAATGTGTAAATTTATTGATGTTATTATTTGTGTTTTTTTAAATTTTGTAGTACAATGATATTGCTATTTATATTTCGGCTAGTGTAAAATCTTAACAGGAAGGATATAACCGACCTGTTTTCTTTTGTCTCTTAAGGGATTTAGTCGAACGGATTTATATATAGTATGTTAAAATTCCCCAGTTTGGGAATTAAAATTTTTATCATTGATTTTATCATAATTTTGTTATGACAAATAATTATGATTTTCAATATGACAGTTGCATTTCACGTGGAATTTGCTCAACAAATCCACGTACATCTTCTCTGCAAGAAGTTCTTGTGCTTTACCTAAAATTATCATCACATTATGCTTTTAAATTATACGAGCATGGCGTTTTAGATGAAAAAATCAAAGTTTTAATACTTAAAAGTATATCAACTCTCGTCTCTAATCCACAATTTTCAGAAACAGATTTTAAAAATTTAACTCAATGTTTTAACTCAGAATTGCCAATTTTAATTTCTAAATACGAAAAATCTTGCGAAGAAAAAGGCGTTGAGCCGGAATATTTGAAATCTGTAATCAAGTATAATAAAAATCTTGATATCATTAAATCAATTCAACTTGGTGAAAAAGAATTTTTGAGAAAAATCAAACTTTTATCTCAAGAAGTTCAGAATTTATATCGTATAATTTTTGTAATTGCCAAAAGTATTTGCATAAATGTTTTGGATTTAGAAAGTTTTGAAACAAATTCTGATGTTGGTTATTTAACGATTTTAGAACTTTTAAATTCATTAAATATTGAAAATGTCAAAACGGATGAGTTAAAAGAAATTATTATAAAAGCGACAAAATTAGATAATAAGCTTATGAAACTTTTAAGAAATAAGCAAGAAGAACGTTACGGAAAACAAAGAGTCAACGAAGTTTCTTATTCAACTACACCTGCAAAAGCAATTTTAGTAGTAGGTTCGAACATTAGAGAACTTGAAGATGTCTTAGAAGCCGTTAAAAATCAGAATATTGATGTGTATACTCATGACGAAATGATGATTGCACATACTTTTCCAAAATTTGCAGAATATAAGAACTTAAAAGGACAATATGGGCAAGGCTTAGAAAATTGTTTGTTAGATTTTGCAACTTTTCCGGGGCCAATTGTATTGACGCGTCATTCACTTTATAACGTAGAAAATTTATATCGCGGACGACTTTACACGACTGATTTTGCTTCGTCTAAAGGAGTTATTCCGATTAAAGACAAAGATTTTTCAGATGTAATTAAGGCTGCAAAAGACGCAAAAGGCTTTAAAACAGGAAGACATTGTGAAAGCGTTTCTATTGGTTATGATTATGATAATTCTATAAATCTAATTGAAGAAAAATTTTCTCAAAATAAATATTCAAATATTTTTATTATCGGTTTAAACGGTTATACGCTTGAACAACAAACGTATTTTGATAAATTACTTAAACAAACACCAAAAGATGTTTTAATAATTTCGCTTTCTTATTGTGCGCAAAAAGAAAATGTTATTTGTTTAAACGCATGCTTTGACATTTTTGCAACAATTGAATTTGCAGAAGGTTTAAAAACAAAATATTCGCTTCCGATAACCGTATTTTATCCAAAATGCGACAGGCACACACTTTCGCAAATGATTTATTTGAAACAGCATGACAAAATCAATGTTTATATAGGTATTTGTACGCCAATACTTTTAAATCCGAATTTGATGAATACGTTAGAAAACATTTTTCAGATAAACGAACTAAGTTCTGTCAAAAAAGATTTAGCCAAGATTTTGGGATGAGCCGATTGTTCTTAAGCTTAATTTGATGTATATTAAAATGAGTATTTAAGAAAAAGAGGTTTTATATGCAAAATACGGTAATTGTATTTGACAAAAATAACAATTCCAGAGAAGTTATTAAATCGTTTCTAGATAGTTTTGATTATGTTAGTGAAGTTAAGCTTTTTGACGACTACATAGAAGGATATAACGAAGTTAAAAACTGCGGTTCTAATTGTATTGTTATTATGGATATTTCGTCCGAAGGCGAAGATATAAAAGAAATGGCAGACAGAATAAAGCTTTGTACGTCAAAACTTATTATAACCTCTTCTGACTCATCAACAAATACGATTATTAGAGCTTTAAGACTCGGAGCTAAAGAGTTTTTGCCTAAACCTGTTTTAAAAGAAGATTTAAATAGAATTTTAGTGGCGCTTTCCAGCGTTTCTTCAGAAGATGTTTCTTCTCCGGCGAAAATTATAAGCGTTTATTCCAATAAAGGCGGTATTGGAAAAACTACAATTGCGGTAAATCTTGCATTAGAGCTTGCTAAAACAACAAAAGATAAAGTCGCGCTTGTCGACTTGAATTTACAACTTGGCGATATTTCTACGTTTTTGAATCTTAATCCGATTTTTGATGTTAATTATGTAATTAAAAATTTGATTAATAAAAAAGAAAGCGCAATAATTAAGTCGTTAGAAAAATACAAAGAAACATCTTTGTACGTGCTTTCTGACCCAAATTATATAGAACAAGCAGAAAGTGTTACGCCACAACAAATTGAAATGCTGTTTAAAGCATTAAAAAAAGAATTTACTTATATTATTGTAGATATGTCTTCAAATATTGATGAAAATTCTCTGAAAATCCTTGATTGTTCTGATTGGATAATGTTTACAACGATTGTTAATATTCCGGCATTAAGAAACGCTCAGAGATGTTTGAATTTGTTTCAAACAAGAAGATATCCGAAAAACAAGGTTAAAATTATTGTTAACCGTTATATGGAAAACGATGAAATCAAAATTGAAGATATTGAAAATACGCTTGCAGAAAAAGTTTATTGGAAAGTTCCAAACAATTATTTCACAATCATGGAAGCGATTAATAAAGGCGTTAGCATTTCAGAAGTTAATCCGTCCTCTAATATTAGCAATAATTTTAGAGATTTTGCAACAAAAGTTTCCGATGAAATTATTGAACAGTCTGTAATGCAATATAGAATTTAGGAGCAAAAAATGTTAAGCATCATAAAGCAGAGTTTTGATTTTACAAATAAATACATAATTTTGGCAACGCCTTTGATATTATTTTCGTTACTTTCCAGTTTGTATATTTTGTTTTCTATCGGCGGAAATTTAATTAGTTTAATTTTTGCAATGGTATTATTTACGCTTATGCTTGGCGCATTTTTGTCAGGCTGGTTTTTTATGATAAAAAAATGTATTACAAATTTTAATGACTCAGACTCTAATGCTTTAATCAAAGAGTTTCCTGCCGGAGTCGGCGAATATTTTGTACCGACTTTAGGATTGATGTTGAATTCGTTTATTGTTTCTGTAGTTTTGATTTTAATCTCATATTTTGCCGGCATGAAATTGATTGGCGATATCGGAATTACACCGGACGCGCTTTCTAAAGCAATGGAATCTTTATCAGCTTTGAAAACTTTTCTGATGGGATTGAGTGAAGAACAATTGTTTAAACTTAATGCGTGGAATTTGCTATTATTTGGCACAATGTCTGTAAATTACTTTTTAATTATGTTTTATTCTCCTGCTTTATTTTTCAAAGAAAAAAATCCGTTCAAAGCCTTTTTCTTATCGCTAAAAGATTTATTCAGCAAAAAGTTTTTAGAAAATTTTGGATTGTATTTGATGCTGTTTGTTTCTTATTTTGTACTATCAGTTTTGAGTACACTATTTGGAGCAAATATAGTTATTCACTTTGTTTTTACGCTGATTAATTTTTATTATTTAGTATTTATAGCTGTTCTTGTTTTTAATTATTATTATTCGAAATTTGTAAAAATTGATAGAATTGCATAGAATTAATTTGGTTGATTTCTGTGTATTTCCGTCTCTTTTTGCTATAATAAAATCAAATGATATATTTAGATGCCGGAACAACATATTCTAAAATAATTACTGATGAGAATTGTTTTGACGATGAATTTTTGGTAGAACAGAATTCGAGTAACAATTATTATATTTTGCCTTCAAGGATTATAAAATCGCAAGGCATTGTTCCTACGCGCTCTTGCGGGCACATGTCAAACGCAAGTGAAAATGAAATTATTGCACTTGCTCAAGGTGCTAAAAAACGTGATATTTCTAAAGATGCGACAGTTTTAGATTTGGGTAGTCGTGATGCAAAATGGATAAAATTTAAAGATGGTAAATTTCATGATATGGATTGGAATACTTCTTGTGCAAGTTCAACCGGTGCTACAGTTGAAATGCTTTTAAAATTTTATGGAGTAAAAACTGATGAATTAGCTTTTAGTGAAGAAAAATTCGCTGTTACTTGTGGAATTTTTGGTATGGAAAAAATTATGGATTCAATTTCTGCCGGTGCAAAACCTGCGGAAGCCATATCGAAATTTGTTCATGGAATTGCTTTCAATGCTTGGAATTTTTGTAAAAAACCTGAAAAAATTTATTTATCAGGTGGATTTTGCGCAAACAAATGTTTGGTTGATTCAATGAAAAAATATTGTGAAGTTGAACTTATGGGTAGATTTGTTTTGTGTGAAGGGCTAATATAATTTTATTAATGGAAAACAAGGTGGCAATTTTATTAACTTTTCTCCTTGTTTAGTCTATTATATAAATAAGATAAGGGATTTGCCCTAAAAAGGATGTTATTATGAAGAAGATTTTATTATTACTTATTATTGTAGGTTTATCTTGTGGCGCGACTTTTGCGACAGACAAATATTCAGAAGATTACTTAAAAAATAACAAACATTTTGCAATTATGAATCCGATTGCAGAAGGTATTGTTGAGCATACAATTAAAAGTGCATTAAAAAAAGAAACCGGTGCAAATTTTAAAGTAAGATTTTCAGGCTATACGCTTGCCAGTATAAAAAAAGGTATCTTCAAAGAACTTGAACTTACCGGAAAAGATGTAAATGTTGACGATATTACAATTCCTTATGTTCATCTTAAATCTTTGAGTGATTACAATTACATTGATTATACAAAAGACCCGATAGTGTTCAAATCTGATATGACATACGCTTACGACATGCGACTTTCTGAAGATAGCTTGAATAAAGCACTCGAACATGGAAATTATAAAGCAATAGTTAATAACATTAATAATCTTGCATATCCGATGTTTCAGGTTAAAAGCGTAAAAACCAAGATTTATGATGGCAAATTTTATATTTTGACTTATTACAACTTCCCAATAGCACCTTCTCCAAAAGATAAAGTTTTTGTAGCATCTTCAGATTTTGAAGTTAAAAACGGAAAGATTAAAGCCGTTAATGTTAAGCTGGACAGCGCTTATGGCAAAGTTTCTTTGAGTAAAGTTGCAAATATGTTGAACATTTTGAACCCTTTGGAATTCACAATGATGTTGCTTGAATCTAAAGAATGCAAGGCAAATATTGAGAATGTAAAAATAGTTGACAACAACGTCCAAGTTAATGGTAAAATATTTGTAAAAGGAGAGTAGTCTATGAATTTTTCTCAAAAGCTGGGCTTGTTTATTCTAATTACAATATCGGCCGCGTATGTATATTTCTCTTTCTTTTCAGCAGAAGGAGTACATCTTCCGAGCCTGCCGTCTTTTAATCATCAGGAAAAAGACAATAACGCAGAATTACCGCCTGAAATACTTGAAGAAATTACGACTACAACGCCGAGCGAAATTCCAACCGAAACTCCGCAAAAACATACAATTAAATCTGTTAAAATTTTTGCATCTGATTCTAACGGGAAATTGCGCTCATTAAATCGCAAATGCGACACAGCAAAAGAAAAATCTTGCTTTGCCTACGCAATAAAAGAATTAATTTCGGCACCTTCTAATTGGGAAAAATCAAAAGGCTTTACTTCCGAAATTCCTTCTAATACAAAGATTTTATCAATTAGAGAAGGCGAAGGCAGTATTATGATAGACCTTTCATCTTCTTTTGAAAGTGGTGGTGGAGCTGAAAGCACTTGTACAAGAGTTATGCAAGTAATTAAAACCGCAAAAGCCAACACAAACTTGCCTGTTTATTTATACATTAACGGTAAACAAGCGGATGTTGTAGGCGGAGAAGGAATTATGGTTAAACAACCTCTAAGCGAAAGGTCTTTAGATGACTAATAAAGATTTAGATTATTATTTAAACCTCGATTGGACGCTTATAGAGGGTACGGACTTAGATTTCAACGGAAATCCTTATCATTATATTGAGATAAAGGAAATTCCAAGCTTTGCGTTTTGTGCTAAAACAAGAGAAAAAGCACTTGAAAATTACAAAAAACAACTCAGATTGTCACTTATGCTTATGTTGGAAGACGGCGAGCATATTGTAGAACCTGGGGAAGAAACAGAAGATGATATTGATTGGGAAAGTATATGTCCATAACTAAATTATCAGAAATTATTATTACGAAGATGGAAAAAGACGATGTTGACGCTGTTGTAGCTATTGAAGCAGAAGCTTATGGTAAACATCATTGGGCGAAATCGTCTTTTTATGACGAAATGGCAAATAATCTTGCAAAATACTATGTTGCCAAAACTGATGATGGCGAAATAGTAGGTTATGCAGGTACTTGGCATATTATTGATGAAGGACATATTACAACAATTGCCGTTAAAAAAGAATTTATGCGCAATCATATTGCAGAAGCTATGATGTACAGAATCGTAGAAGATTGTTATAAAGACAAGGTTAAATATTTGACGCTTGAAGTTCGCGTTTCTAACGAACCTGCAATTAAGTTGTACGAAAAATATGGTTTTCAATCTTTAGGCACGAGAAAAGGATATTATCAAGATAACAACGAAGACGCATTAATTATGTGGACTGAAAATATTTTTTACGATAAATTTAAAGTAAAATATCAAGAAAATGTTGAAAAGTTAAAAACTTTGATAGAGATAAAATGAGCAAAAGAGTAGCAAAACAAATTAATAGCTTCAAATACAAAGGCGAACCTATCAGAATTACAATGGGTACGCTTGTTTTGACAGGCTTATGCGTTTTGCTGATTATTGTTGCAACATTTACTCAAGTAACTCTAAAACATCCGTACATACCATTTGATACATTGAGTTTTCTTGCTGTTGAAACGAATGAAACTGAAATTCTGCACCATTTTATTAAAAGCTATAAATACATTCCACAAATTCCGGTTGTGTTCTTTATCGTTGCTCTAATGGGTCGAAAATTCGGCATTCTTTCTGTAATACTTTATATTATCCTCGGATTGTTTGTTCCGGTTTTTGCACTTGGTGGTGGAATAAGTTATTTATTCGAATACGGCTTTGGTTATATTTTAGCTTTTTTACCGGCAATATTTTTTGCAGGAACATTGCTTAAAGGTAAAAACGATTTTTTGAGAATTTTCTTAATTTCGTTGATTGGAGTTTTAATTATACATGTGCTCGGAATTTTGTACATGTTCTTTATTGCAACTTTAAGACACGCGCAGATGGATTTAGTAACAAGTTGGATTATGTCTCAAAGTGGAATTCAAGTATTCTATGACATCTTTTTTGCGATGTTGGGAATTTTTGCGGGTAAACAAATGCGAAAATTACTTTGGATTGTTATGTGCTAAAAAAAGTAGTTGTTCTTTGAATTTGGATTTGTATCCGTGGGTATGGAGGTAAGGTGTATAGCCAGAAATGTTATAGTATAAAATAAAACAATTCGGCTATAATTCTCTTCGGCCTTCAATTGCACGTGCTAAGGTAACTTCGTCAGCGTACTCCAAATCCGCGCCAACAGGCAAACCAAAAGCAATACGAGAAATTTTTATACCGAAAGGTTTGATTAATTTTGTTAAATACAAACTTGTAGCTTCGCCTTCTACAGAAGGTGAAAGAGCCAAAATAACTTCTTGGACTTCCTCGTTTGTAAGTCTTTGCAACAATTCTTTGATTCTAATATCTTCTGCGCCAATTCCATCCATAGGAGAAATCAAACCTTGCAGAACGTGATAAAGTCCTCGATATTCGTTGGTTTTTTCAATTGCAATTAAGTCCTTAGTTTCAGCAACCACACAAATTACCGAACGATTACGATTTGTTGAAGAACAGATTTCGCAAGGACTTTGGGTTGAAATATTAAAACAAATTTCACAAGTCTTTGAATTTTTCTTTGCATCTAAAATTGCATTTGCAAATTTTTCAACCTCACTTAACGGCATTTTAAGCACCTGAAAAGCCATCCGCTGTGCAGATTTCGGGCCAACGGACGGAAATTTCTGAAATTGTTCTATTAATGTTGCTATTGATTTTGGATAAATCATGTTATTTTAAGTCGTTAAGTGAATAGGTTAATAAGTGAATAAGTTCATTTTAGATATTTTCTTTTTTAAGCATTGTTAAATCTTGAATATATTTAATACGAACTTATTCACCTATTCACTTATTGACTTATTCACCTCTCTTAAAATAGTCCCGGAATACTAATACCACCGGTTACAGATTTCATTTTTTCTTCCATAACCTTTTGAGCCTTGCCTGTAGTTTGGCTAATAGCTGTAGTGATAATATCTTCTAGCATTTCAATAGTGTCTTCTGAAACTGATGATGGGTTTTCAGGATTGATAGCTTCGGCTGAAAGTTTAATTGATTTGAATAAACCTTTACCGTCGCAAATAACTTTTACTGAACCGTTTGCAGCCTCGCCGGCGATATCCATTTTATTAAGTTCATCTTGAGCTTCTTTTAATCTTTTTTGAATATTTTGAGCTTGTTTCATCATATTCATCATGTTCATCATAGTTGATTTCCTCCTACCTATGTACTTTCTAAAGTTGTTCTTCTATTTTTGCCATTAAATCGTCATCAATATCGAAATTTGCATAAACATTCTGAACATCATCATGTTCTTCTAATTTACCCAACAATCTCATGATATTGATTGCAGTTTTTTCATCTGTTACCTCAATTGTATTTTGCGGAACTCTTGTGAATTCAGCAGATGTAGATTTAAAACCTTCAGCTTCCAAACCTTCTGTTACAGGTTGCAAGTTTGGAATTGAAGTGTAAACTTTGTATTCGTCTTCCTCTTCAACAATATCTTCCGCATCAAGATTAATTGCAGCTTCGAAAAGTTTTTCGTAATCTACATCATCTTTATTGAATGTAATGCAGCCTTTTTTATCGAACATCCAACCTACACAACCTGTTTCGCCTAAGTTACCGTTGAATTTTGTGAAATAACTTCTTACATCACCGGCTGTTCTGTTTTTGTTATCAGTCATAGCCTCTACTACAACTGCAACGCCGCCTGCTGCATAGCCTTCGTAAACCATTTCATCATAGTTTTCGCTGTTACCTGCACCAGAACCTTTTTCAATAGCTCTTTTGATGTTGTCGTTTGGAAGTCCTGCAGCCTTAGCTTTTTCAATAGCTGTTCTAAGTCTGAAATTACCTGCCGGATCCGGCCCACCAAGCTTAGATGCTACGATGATTTCTCTAGAAAATTTTTGAAATTCTGCGGCTCTTAAAGAGTCTGTTTTTGCTTTTTTATGTTTAATCGTTGACCATTTTGAGTGTCCGCTCATAAATATATCCCCTTATAATTAGTCTGTACTGCCTTACAATAATACATTAAAGCTATTTATATAGCAAGGTTTTATTCTTAAAACAAAATATTTGATTAATTTTGCTAAAATTGCACTGACAAAACATTTATACTATAATTTTTCTATGAGAAAGATTAGAAAGCTTTATTATTTTGATAAAAAAAGAATGCAGGAAATGATTTCTTTTCTTAATAATAGAGATAAGTATATTAATCACATTATGTTTAATCCGCTTATACCTCTGCATCATTTATTGCCATTGAGGTTTAAGTTTCTTCCTGAATCTTATGTTTTGAAAGATAAAAAAGAAATTAAGGGTTTAATAACAGTTGCGCCATCCAGATGTCCATTAAAAAAAATGGAAATTCAACGTCTTTTTTTTGAAAATAATTGTTATGATGATGCCGGTGAATTGATACAATTTGTTGTATCAAAATATAAAGCTATGGGTGCAGCGTCTTTTGTTGTGAAAATCGATGATTTTTTACCGGAATTATTAAAGCTTTTTGTTGCAAGGTGTGGGTTTAGTCAAATTTCTTACGAAAAACTTTGGAAAGTTGGCGAATTTGATGGAGAATTTAACAAAAAAGATTTTAGAGAATTCAGAAATTCTGATGCTCAGACTGTTGCAAATCTTTATAATGAATCTTTATTACCGCATTTTAGACCACTATTAAGTCGAGATGCCAAAGAGTTTAAGGAAATATTTTTCAAAGGACTTTCTTATTTTAGCGAATACAAATATGTAATTGAAGATAAGAGTTCGAAAAATATTACGTGCTATCTTTCTATTCAAAGCGCGGACAACGAAAATTTTATTCTTGATATAATCCAATCTTCTTGGATAGAACTTGATATTCGTGCGCTAATTGCTTTTGCAAAAGTTCAAATCTCAAAACGTCAGAAGAATTTTAATTTGTATATAAGAACAAAAAAATATACTCAACTTGGTGAGCGCGATGAAAAATACTTTATGGAAAATAAATTTGAATGCGTGCAAAACCAGATTGTTTTAACCAACTCATCAGCCAAAATAATTCGAGAAAATGTGCACACCGGACAATTTACAATTTTAAGCCAATTTTGCAGCGTACGTCCAATTGCACAAAATTTTAATAATTAAACAATTTAAATTAAATGTTAAATTTTGTAAACTTAGTTTTTTGAGTCTGAAAGCTAAGTATAGTAATGCAAATTAAAGAATAGAAAAAATAAAAAAATATAAAAGGCAATTTTTGTGAAGAAAATGTTTTTATAAATATATCACTTTTGGATTTAGAGAAAAGGAGGATATATAGAATGTTAGCAAATTTTAGTATTTCACAATTTAAGGAACATGTACAATTATTTATTAAAGAGAATGGCATTGATGCTAATGGTAATAATGTTATAGAAAAAGATAATGGTGAGTTAGCAAAAGTTTTAAATCATTTTGGGTTAGAAGAATCCAAATTAGGTGATTTATTAGAAAAAACGGATAATGCGGTTAAAAATTCTGAGATGGCTGTTTCTTCAAGACAACCAAGTGAGGATGATGTTTATAAAGATTTTATTCAGTCATATAAAAAATATAATAATTTGAGCGAAGCGCAACAAGAGGACGTAAGAAAGAAGGTATGTCAAAGTGCTTCGGAAAGTTATTCTAAAATGACTGATGAAATAAACAATAAGCCTTTGTATTCATCAGTATCTTCGAATGATAATTTAGTGGATTTTTTAAACACGTATGATGATTCAACAGATGCAGCGGAATTTAAACAAAAATTTACTCAAAAGTTGTTGGATTTCTCACAAAAGCAATGCGAACAATTGAAAGACAATATTAAAAGATATGACGCAGCATTTGGCGAATATGATGTTACTTATAGTTCTCCATTTAAAATAAAATCAGGAGTACCAAATCTGCCAAAAGATATTGCGGAAGCATGTTTATTAGCTGTTTCTGCTAAAATAAATGAGTATTCTGCAAAAGATACATCATCATTAACTCATAAGGAAAATCTGGAATTATCTTTGAATTTGTATAATGAAGTTAATGAAATTATAAATAAGTTTACTAATAGCATAGAATCCAAAAAAGAAGAAATCGTGGATGCTTATGAAGCAGGATATAGATATGATACGGAAAATTTGATGAGTGAAAATCCTAGGTGTGAAACTTGGGACGCCCCTCTTGGAGGAGGCGAAGCATCTTTTGAATATATCATTATGACTAGTGCTCCTGTTCAAAAAACATTTACAGATGTTGTTGAGTCAACAACGACGGGTGTTTCTACAACGGAAATAGATAATAAAAATAATCCAAATGCGCCTATATATGATTTAAGCGGTAGACAAGTATCAAAAGAATCATTAAATCATGGTCAAATTTATATTCAGAATGGTAAGAAATTTGTTGCGCAATAAAAAATGAATTTTTGTAGGAAATTATTTTAATGAAAATTATAAGTTCTATTAAAAGATTTTTTACACAAACAAAGCCTTTGCAAAAAGCGACAAGTGAGCTTGCACAGACTTCACAGAAAGCTGAAAAAGTTTGTGAAGAAGTCGTAACTTCTGCAACCAATGAAATTGCATCAAAAACTTCTCAAACAGTACAACACTCAATTTATAGCACAAAACCACGCCCTGTAACTGAAGCTGATAAAGTAGCAGCACAACAGTATTTTTATGCCTTGAAAAATAAGACGCATATCACGCAAGAAGAAATGAAAGAGCTTTTTGCAAAGGACTATCATGAATTTATAAGTGGAGCACATGATCTTGTATTAAAACACTCTGGGATTTCTTCAAAGTTACATCCTGCAATAGTTTGGAAAAATGATGAAACAGCATTCGATTTATTTTATCATCCAATACGAAATGTCGTTTATATGGATATATCACTTATAAATACAGACAAAACAAAACTATTTAATTTAATAAATCATGAATTAAAACATTGGAGACAGTATCTGGATATTTTAAGAACAGAAAATTTAGGTTCTCAAACAATAAAAATACAGATAACAAAATACAAAGAAGATCTAAGAAATAATTTTTTAAAGCTATTTGAACAACTTGCAAAAGGCAAGACTGAAGATATGAGTGATGCATTCATCAAAAACTTAAAAGATCATCAAAGAATATATGAATCAGATAGAAAAGCCTTTGAACAACAGTTAGATAATGAGTGTCAAATGCTCCTTGAACATTTATCCAAACTTCAAAAAACTGCAATCGAAGAAATTGGCTTGATAAAAGAAAATTCAGCATTAGCAAGAAAATCAAAAATGTACTTTGAAGATGTTAAAAGTGCAATGTTAGATAATCCACAAAACCTGGATTTTGGGCTTTATCGGACTCGTTTGATGGAAAAAGAGGCATATTTAACAGGAGATATGGCTGAATCAGAAGTGAGCGGGGAATGCTTGTTCAGTAAGCTAAAAAAACAATATACTGCAAATCAAGCCGATAAAGAATTATCCGAACAATTGCGTAAAGGAAATGAAGAAAATCAGAGAAGATATGCAAAAGCACTCGAAAAAGCATAAGCTATTGTTATGAACTAACACGATTGTTTAATAAAACTCAGGTTTACACAAATTAAATAGACTAATTGGTAATATCTAGGGAGTTTTTTTATAAAAAATTAATTATGCTTTTTCTGATTGAGCTATAGATGGTTTGGTTTTTAATTTGCAAATTTCATCTCGAATTTTGTTACCTGCCCAAGCTCCTAGTCCTGCGGTTAGCATTGCACCGACATAACTGATTATTGATAATTTATGACATGCTTTAACTTTTTTTAGCGCTTCTCCTGTAACACCGGATTTCTTTGCAACATTTGTTCCTTTTATGTTTGCAATACATTCTTCTATCGTCAAAGGCAAAACAGTCAGCATAGTTAATACTCCACAATGTTTTTTAATCTTGTCATAAATATTTAATTTTTCGTCGTTCTCTTTTTTATCTGTAAATATTGCACAAGTTGAAATTATAAGAGGACCGAAAACAGCAAGCGGATTTCGAACTTTTGCGAGAGTTTTTATTAATGGGTTTGAAGATTTACTATTCAATTTGTGTTGAATTTCATGAAAAATTGGGGCTCCGAATTTTGAAAAATTACAAACTACCGCGTTATCAGCCGAAGAGAAAAATGCGTTATTACCCTTTACCGTACGGATAAAAGAACTATTATTGCTAGGTAATCGCATTATATGATATATAAATTTTTCTTTACCTTTTGGAATTTTAAAATTAATTTTTAACTGTTTTTTTATAACATTTGCATTATTCGGATTCAAATCTATGACTTTTAAGTCATTTTGCAAATTGTTTTGATTTATTGCATTTTGAACATAAGGTAAGTAACCGCCCCCTTGAACATTTTTAATGTTTTTCATTATATACTTACCTAAAGGATATTTTGCTTTTTTAGTAATATAGGTTTGACCTTCCCATCCTGCAACAACTCCCAACGCACCTACAGCGACATTTTTAACAGGCGAATATTGCCGGTTATCGTATGAATAAGAATTTATTGCATCCATATATTTACTACCTTCCTTATATTATAAGTTAAGAAAAGAAGAAAAATTGTCTAATATTTAAGATTTTGTAAATAATCTTTAAGCTAACTGGAGTTTGATGTCGTATTTATACCCAAGACCTTTTATTAGTTTAAATGCAGTATCTATACGCGGAGTTACTTTTCCATTCATAATATCGTACAAGTTAGCTCTGTTTATTCCTGCGTTGTTTGCAATATGTGTGATAGCACCGCGTTCACTATGCTTAACAACATCTAACAAACAGTTTATAAATTCTTCTACATCACCATTATTTAAGAATTCATTAAGAGAATCTTCTAGCCAAGCTTGTGTATATGCTTTATCCTTAAAGCATTCTGCAAAATGATTTTCAAATTTAGGAGCATTTTTATGATAGTCAATTTGTTTTTTTGTTAGGCTCATAATTAGTCCTTTCACAATAATCTGCAAAATAAGTATTTGCTTGCTGTATTAATTTTTTCTATTCTTTCTTATCGCTGCCAGCAACAAAAAGAATCAAAGTGTTGTCAAGATCATAATAGTAAATTCTGTAACCTTAACCAAAGTCAAAACGTAATTCAGATAATACTGAATTCTGTAACGTATGATGGTCGCCATAGTGTCCGTCATTGTAAAGCTTTTTCAAGCGTTTTTGAATTCGTACTTTAAATGAATTATCTAAATCGTTAAACCAATCTAAATAAGGACATTTACCATCTGTTGTGTAATAGTATTCAATATTTTTTATTTTTATCTATCTATATTGCATGGCAAACCGACAATATTGTCAAGCTACTGAAATTTTATAAAACTTAATATTTAAAAATTAAAGATTATAACTTATTTTGATAGACTAAAAATAATAGTTAATAAAAAGCTGGATTCTTCATTTTACAATGAACTTCCCCGCTTGTAGGTATCACTACTAATAAGGAAGTGAAGTGTAAAATCAGCTTCAGAATGACGGAACGCTGGGAAGTCCGACGCCATGTCATTGCGAGAAAATCTCTGATTTTCTTGGCAATGTAGGTTGTGTGAAATTGTTTTTTATAGTTTATAATACCCTCTCCCTTTTACACCACACTTCCAAACTGGTAAGCACAACCACTAGTTTAGAAGTGAAGCAGAAAACTCCCCCAGGAGAGGGGATGATGCAAGATGCGTCTAGGGGAAGGAAAGAGAAGGGAAGGGGATATGCTAAAGACATCCAAGCAAGCAAGTCTCGTTCCCCTCTCCTTTTTTTCAATTCTACATGGAGAGGGTGCCGAAGGCGGGAGAGGGTGTTATAAATTAGTTAGAGAAAACAGTTTATAAAAAACTGGACTGCCACGAGAATCTAGCGATTTTCTCGCAATTACAAAAACGTTTAGCCTAAAGCAATATAGCTTTTTAAATTTATTGAACAATAACGCCAAAGGAATAAGATGAAAAAGTTTAATTTGTTAATTCGATATAAAACGCCTAAGAGACAAATATCTTAGACGTTTTATTTTAATTAAATTTTTATATAAAAATATTTAAATTTTGAAACGTTTAATCATAGATTCCAACATTTTTAAAGCTTCATTTGAGGATATGTTACCATTTCTAACATTATTCACAAGCTTATTGAGAGGTTTTGCTTGGTCGGCAACATATTTTGAATAATTTAAAGTTTTACCTGTTACGGCCACTTTCTTTGGTTGACATTGGATGTGATGTGGATTCTTTTTCACATAAGAATAACCGTAAGCATTTCCTAAATTCATTTCATTCATAACTACACTCCTATTTTTTATGTTCTACACTTTACATATGTATTAAAACAACTCACATTCAAAAATTGCGCGCGAACTACTACTACAACAACAACAACTACTACTACTACTACTACTACCCGTGCCAGGCTTGCATTTGAGATAAAAAATTCATATTTACAAAACTTAACATTTAAAAATTAAAGATTTTAACTTTTTTTGGTGGACTAAAAATAATAGTTAATAATAAGCTGGATTGTTTCGGTGCTAATCGCACCTCACAATGACGCCAAGACAATACTCTAATGCCAAGTCATTGCGAAAAGCAACGGTTATTTGGAGTGACAAAGCAATCTATTCTTGCTTAAATAAATGTGTCTCACTCCCCTCTCCTTTTTTCAATTCTACATGGAGAGGGTGCCGAAGGCGGGCACTACTGTCCGAGATAATTTTTAGAAAAATCTCAAAATAGAATAAAATCATATAATTATGTTGCAAACATTGAGTC
>CAKVND010000035.1 GCA_934777245.1 uncultured Candidatus Melainabacteria bacterium
TGTCTTATCTCTTCCTTAGTCAAATAATTAGGCATCAAACTTCTCCTATAATAACCTGTGATAGTCTAACTTAATTCCCCTTAACGGATTTACTTTTTATAATGTACCATGAAACTTTTTAAATTTGTCAAAATGTTTCGTGATGTAAAGATTTTTTTACTTTTATTAAATTCATTAGATAAATCCATAAAAAAACGCGAACAATGTTCGCGTTTTTTATTTTGTAATTAAACTTTAAATTTAGAAAGGTTTTGTTTGATTTAATTTAGCTCTCAATTCTCTAAATCTTGCAATATCTTCTTGAGTTTTTGGAGTTTCTCTAAACAAAGCTTGCGAAGTAGGATGAACCATACGAATTGAATCCATATGAATTTCTAAAAATTCATATCTTTTTGGGGGCTGATTAGAATTTTTTGCATAAATTTCAACATTTGTTACTGCTAAAAATCTTCTATCAGAATTGTTCAAAAGTTCTGTCAATTGTCTGTTTGCAGCAACTGCGCTTGAAACATATACAGTCCCTTTAATATCATCTGTATCTGTCAAAATAATTACTTCTACTGGTATCATATCTTTGTTTGGCATCGAATTTCCTCTCTTATTATCTACAATTTTATAATAATTTATTCGTTCTGTCTAGTGGGAAGATTAAAATGATTACAATTACAACAATTATAACAATAAAAATAAGTAATTATTTTAAATTATATGCCACAGGCACAAATAAAATCATAATGCTTTAAATTGACAAAAAGTAACAAATTTAGTATTTTGTAACGATTTTACTTGCGAGAAAACTATGTTTGTAATACGATACTAGTGGTTACACCGGTCGATAGGCTTCGCCCTAGTCCTTGGATAAAAGGGGTGCTGTAAAAGATAATCCTCAGAATCCTTGTAGATGGAGCGGTTTAGCCCGTAGTAAAACAAGTTAGAAAAAAAGGAGACACAAGATGTCAGTAGCATCACTTATCGAATTATTAGAAGCTGGCGTTCACTTCGGACACCAAACACAACACTGGAACCCAAAAATGAAACCATATATTTATGGTGCAAGAAACGGTATCTATATTCTTGATTTAAGAAAAACTACTACATTGTTAGACGCTGCTTATGATGCAGTTAGAGATTACGCTGCAAAAGGGAAAAACGTTCTTTTTGTTGGTACTAAAAAACAAGCTGCAGAAGTAGTTGCAGAAGAAGCAAAACGTTCTGGCGCATACTTCATTAACAGAAGATGGTTAGGCGGTATGTTAACAAACTTTGAAACAATCAGAGGCAGAGTTAACAAATTAAGAGAACTTGAAGATTTTATCGTTTCAGGTCATGCTGAAAAATTACCTAAAAAAGAACAAGCTCAATTAAACAGACAATTAGCAAAATTGAGCAAGACTTTAGGCGGTATTAAAGAAATGCGCGGTTTACCTGATATTATCTTTGTTGTAGACCAAGCTAAAGAAGATATCGCTATTGCAGAAGCTAACAAATTAAACATCCCTGTTATTTGTTTAGCTGATACAAATGCTAATCCAGACGGAATCAACTACATCATCCCTGGTAATGATGACGCTATCCGTTCAATCAAATTGATTACTTCTAAATTAGCTGATGCTGTATTAGAAGGTAAACAATTAAGAGAAAACAATGCAAATTCTAAAGGCAAAGTAGAAGCTATTACAGCAGCTGATGCTGGCGTAGAAGAAACTGCAAACGTTTAATTAAGACTTTAAGTTGAAAGGTTGAAAAGTTGAAAAGTTCATTTTATTTACTTCGTTCATATCAGTAACAGTAAGAACTTATAAACTTTTTAACCTTTTTTAATAGTTATTTATACAGGTGAAAATGAGCGGTAGCGAATAAAACGAACCATTCAACTTTTCAACTGTTAAACATTTCAACTCAATAAAATAAGGAGAAAATTAACATGAATATTACAGCTACAATGGTAAAAGAACTTCGTGATAAAACCGGTGCAGGCATGATGGATGCTAAAAAAGCATTGGTTGAAGTTGATGGCGATATGGAAAAAGCAATGGAAGTTCTACGTCAAAAAGGTATGGCTTCTGCTGATAAGAAAATGGGTAGAATCGCTGCTGAAGGTAGAATCGGTTCTTTCGTTAATGAAACAGCCGGCGCTATGATTGAAGTTAACTGCGAAACAGACTTCGTTGCTAAAAACGCTGAATTCATCGAATTAACAAACGGTTTAGCTCAAATGGTTGCAGAAACTAATCCTGCTGACGTTGACGCTTTATTAGCTTCAGTTTGCCCTAAATGCAACAAACCGGTTGCTGACGTTATTAAAGAAAAAATCGCTTCAATCGGTGAAAAAATCACTGTTAGAAGATTTGTTAGATACGAAGGCAACGTTGCAACATATATCCACAACGGTAAAATCGGTGTTCTTCTTAATACAGATGCTAAAGATGAAGTTTTGGCAAAAGATGTTTGCTTACACATCGCATCTTCAGCTCCTGAATTCGTTTCAAGAAAAGACATTCCTGCTCACGTAATTGAAGAAGAAACAAGAATTGAAATGGGTAAAGAAGACTTAGCTAAAAAACCTGAACAAATCAGAGCTAAGATTGTTGAAGGCAGAGTTAACAAATTAATGGCTCACAGATGCTTAGTTGAACAACCATTTGTTAAAAATCCAGAACAAACAATTGAACAATTAATCTCAGGTAAATTCAACATCGTTAAGTTCGATAGATTCGTTCTTGGCGAAGGTCTTGAAAAGAGAAACGACAACTTTGCTGATGAAGTTATGAGCCAATTAGGCAAGTAATTTAATTAGTTTTAAATATTTAAATCGGTTGTTTCTTAGAAACAACCGATTTTTTAATGCTTATGAACCTTTTAAACTAATTACTCTTACCAGCTCTATAACCGCAATATGTATAAATTAAAGGTAAAAATGATTCTAAATGCAATTTATCGGCACAAGGAAATTTTGCCAAAACCAAAGCACCAACAGCGTCATCTACGTTTGCAACACAATCAAGCAATGTCAGTTTTCTATCCGGTTGTTTGTCATGCGGATCAGAAATAACATTTGATAAAGAAGCTGCACCATACATTCCAACTAGTAATCCACTCAACATTGCCGAAATTTTTCCAAAGGTATTATTAAAATGCTTGCTACCTTCCGCTAATTTTAAACATCCGCCTGCAATCCAAGTCGGTATTGAAGCATTAAAAAATTGAAACAAACCTTCTTTTAGTTTATTTTGATTTGTTGTTTTATTTTCACCAATCATACCAACGGCAACACTTCCTGCGATAGAAGTTGCGGATAGTGTAATCATATCAGACAAATTGTAATTTAATTTTAAAGGATTTTTAATTTTACGTTTTTTCATCATAACAGCCATTGGAATTGCAGTTCCTATAACTGCACCAAAGCCGGCTTTTAACTTGTCATCAAGCGTAATATCACGCTCATTAGCTTTATGACGCAATGAGGATAGTTGTTGGTTGAAACTCAAATTGTTGGATACACGACTAATCATAATTTACCTTAAATACATACTAGCTAGAAAACAGTTTAAATGCAAATTAATAATAATTATTATTGCAAAAAAGCGTACGCTTCAATTGTAACGTACGCTTTTTTATTAATTAGTTATTCTATAAACAAGCTTTAATGTCTTCAACAATTAATTCCGGCGTCAAATGATAACGTGTATAAAGTTCTTCAACAGAAGCTCTATCAGTAAATTCTTTTTTAGCCCCGAAGTTTAAAACTTTCATTTCAGAATTACCGAAGTATCTGGCGATTTTTTCACCGAAACCACCATCTAAAACACCGTCTTCTAGTGTTATTACAACCTTATGATTAGCTTTCAAGTTTTCCATAAGCTCTTTATCAACGCCGGTTATAAATTTAGGATTAATCAAAGTTGCTTCGATTCCCAGTTTTTCATTTAGTAAAGCTTTAACTTTTTTGCCTAAGTGGAAGAAATTACCAAGACCTAAGATTGCAACTTCTGAACCGCTTTCAACAACTTGATATTTGTTCAAAATTGAATAATCAGTTTTATCTTCAACGCCAGAAGAGTGAACTTCGCCGAATGGAACTCTGATTGCAACAGGTCTGTCTTTTTGTTCAACTGACCAATCAAGCATTTTTACGTATTCTTCTTTGCAAGTTGGTGCAAGATAAACCATATTTGGAATATTACTGATAAGCGGAATATCAAAAATTGTTAAGTGCGTAGCATCCATGCCGGTAATTGCCCCCCAGAATACAAGGATTGTTGCCGGATTATTATTCAACGCTAAATCTTGTGATAATTGGTCATAAGTTCTTTGTACAAAAGAACTCATAACGCCCAAAATTGGCTTGCCTCCATTTTTTGCAATACCTGAAATGAATGCAATTGCGTGTTCTTCAGCAATACCAACATCTGTATAATGAATTCCGGCTTTATCTCTAAATGCAGGTGTGAAACCTGATACAGCAGGTGTTGCAGGAGAAATCGCAATTACGGTATTGTCTTCATTATATTTGTTTTCAATATAATCTGCCGTAATAGAACCATAATCTTCTGTTTTAGAATTTTGCGTGATATTATCTTTTTTGTCTAAAGTCCCAGGTAAAATCCAATGATATTTTTCTTTATCAAGTTCAGCAGCTTCAAATCCCTTACCTTTTATTGTGCGTAAATGAATTAAAACCGGATGATTTGAATCTTTGACTTTATTGAACAAATCAATCATTGCTTGAATATCATGACCATCATTTAAATAATGATATTCAAAACCCAAAGCTTTAAAGAAGTTACATTCAGCTTCGCCGTTTGTATCTCTCAAAAGTTTTAAATTTCCGTATAAACCGCCTTCATTTTTTGCAATAGACATGTCATTGTCATTTACGATAACAATAATATTGCTTCCTAAAACGGCTGCATTATCTAAGCCTTCAAACGCTTCACCACCGCTTAATGAGCCATCACCGATAATTGCAACGATATTTTCTTTTCCACCTCTTAAATCTCTACCTTTAGCAAGACCGGTTGCCAAACTTACAGATGTTGAAGTGTGTCCAACTTTAAATAAGTCGTGTGCGCTTTCTTCCGGAGCTGTGTAGCCTGTGTATTTCATGTAGTTTTCAGGATTTGTAAAACCTTCTTTTCTACCGGTCAAAATTTTATGCGGATAACATTGGTGCGAAACATCAAAAACAAGTTTATCGATAGGAGAATTGAACACGTAATGCAAAGCAATGGTTGCTTCCACAAATCCTAAATTTGGGGCTAAGTGTCCGCCTATAGCATTTACTTTTTTTATGATAAGTTCACGCATTTCTGCAGAAAGAATATTCATCTCTTCTATGCTTAATCTTCTTAAATCGGCAGGATTGTTCACGTTGTCTAAAATTTTTAATGTAGTTTCCATTCTAATTCCTTTCTGACAATGTTATATAAAAAACTCAACTAATTATTTTATAATATCATAATACAATTTAAGAACAACTATCAGACAAACAACCATTGTTTGTTTAAAAGAAGGTTCACAATTAGTTTAAAATATGTTATTATAAAAGAAAATTAATTCTTATACAACACAGGAGAGCTTATATGAAAAAAACTGGATTTACTTTAGCAGAAGTATTGATTACACTTGGTATTGTTGGCGTGGTTGCAGCATTAACAGCTCCGGCTTTAGTACAAAATGCAGGTTCTGCGCAAATCGGGCCAAAACTGGCAAAATCTATATCAACCTTCGAAGTAGCTAATGAAAATCTATTAAGCGATACAGGCGCTTCTACTATATTAGGCTCTGGCGCTACCAGTGGCGATAAGACTACTGGAGCAGCAAATTATATAGATCATTTATCAAATTATATGAAGATAAATTATGCGAGCGAAGCTAATCTGGACAACACTTCAAAATATGCATCTTTGTTAACTGACTATAATGGAAATAAGATTTCAGATTCTTACACTAACTCATCAGATGATGAAAAAAAAGATGATGATCTGACGTTAACACCTTCTATATTATACTCTAAACCAATAAAGATACTCTCAGCAGCAAAGAATATTGGTCTAATGAAAGATGGAATTATTTATGGCATTTATTTAGAGTCAGATAAAGATAAATTCACTGGAGCCACAACAGGTCTTTTAACAGGTTCTACTGCTCATAAACAACAAGTAGGAACCTTAATTATCGATATAAATGGTTATACAAAGCCTAATAAAGTTGGAAAAGACATTTTTGCATTTGCATTAATGGCTGATGGTTCATTATCACCTGTAGGTGCTAATAATGAATGGAATACCAGCGGCACAGAATGTAACGCAACAAAAGTCGTTGACGGATATACTTGCGCAGGATCTGTTTTAGAAAACAACTTAAAGGTTATTTATCAATAATTAGAAATTTTTGTTAAAATGTAAATTTTTGTAAAGATTTTTATTATAATCCTAAAGTTTTTGCAAAATATGCCGATAACAGTAGTACAAGGGAAAACTATATAAGGACAAAAGTACTACAATGGGAATGGCAGCATCACAAGCTAGATTATTAACTCTAACGAGTAGGCTCCACGATGTAGAATACAAGGCACAAAACATCGAGAGTCAAAAGATAGCTTTGGCAACTCAACAAGACGAGTTATACCAAACCTATTGTGATGCTTTAGATGCTAAAAAAATTCAAGTTAATTTTAACACTGATAATGGTTCTACTAAAGCTGTTGATGCATGTTTTGCAACAGTTTGTACATATAATGAGAACAGAACAACTGATTACACAATAAGAGATGCAAAAACAGGAAGAGTAATTGTTGATGCTGATGTTTATAATACTTATACGCAAGGAAAATTCCGCGATAAGTATTCTTTTGCGTGGGCAATGTTAGGTATGGGCGCGAACTACAGTTATACTGATGCACAAAACGGAGACACATACGGTCAGGGAACTGAAGTTGGTATTGGTACAAATTTATATGGAGAATATGGTTCTGAAAGCACAGAAGGCGAAGGCAATTTGTTTATGACAGATGCCGAACGTTATGCTTTTGAAAAAGCAAAAGAAAGCAATCCGAAATCAACACTTGTTAGTTTATACGATGAATTAGTAAAAGTTGCAAATGATAGTAATGCAACAAAAAGTGATAAACAAGAAGCTTTAAGTGCATTTAGAAAGAAATTGTATTCTGATAAATCCATTCTAAACGATACTTATGATTACATGAGACGTGATAAAAATACTTCAGCAGAAAATGTAGAATACGACAATTCATTTGACGAGACAATAGATCAAAACAAGTTTAATTACTATGCTCGTTTATTTGAACAAATTCAAGCTTCAGGCGGATGTCAAAAAATTGAGACTGCCTATGCTTCCGGTGATGAAGGTAAAGAATGGTTCAACAATATGGTTTCATCCGGAAGAGTATTAATAGATGTTTACAATAAAAACAAAAAAGAATGGCAAGAAACCAGCGTAGCTACAAGCACAAATGAAAATAATTTGTCTGAAACTTCTGATGATACTGATTTAAAAAAAGCAGAAGCAACTTATGAATACGAATTAAAGAAAATTAATGCTAAAGATACAAAATACGATAAAGAATTAAGCAAATTAGAAACCGAAAGAAATGCAATAAAAACAGAAATGGATTCTATTAAAAAAGTAAAAGATGATAATATCGATAGAACATTCGGTATATTCTCATAGATGTAAGATTTTTATTTTTCCCTTTTTCCCTTTTCCCTTAGCCACTTCTAACAAAAGTGGTTTTTCTTTTATTTGATACAAATAAAAATACAAATATTTTATATTCGTGCTAAACTGAAATATAGGGAGTATATAGGATAAGGGAGTATTACATGCTAAAACTAAAAGATACACAAAGCAAAAACGCTTTTCGCTACGGATATTTGCTTAATAAAATGTATCCATACATAAAAATTGTGCTTTGGCGTTCAATTTTATTATTCTTGTTAGCAGTTCCATTAGGATTGTTAGATGGTGTTGTAGCTTTTTCATTAAGACCTTATATGGATTTTGTCGTAAACGGTAATGAGCTGCAAACATTTGAATTAATGGGACATACATTTAAGCTACAAGCATTTTTTATCAAACTTATTCCGATTGCAATTGTAGTTTTTGCGCTTGTTCAAGGTGTGTTAAAATACGTTTGCAACTATCTTTCTGATTGGACCGGTAATAAAATGTCAAACACATTGAAAGTTGATTTGTTCAAAAAATTGACTTCAATGGATACAAAATTCTTTGACATAAATTCATCAGGTTTAGTTTTAAGCAGATTTTTTTCTGATCCTGACGCGGCATCAAAAAATCTAATCAACACACTTAAAAGTTTTATTTTATCAATATTTGAATTCGTAGCGCTGGTTTTCGTACTTTTGTTTAACTCATGGAAATTAGCTCTAATCGGTATTGGCGTAATGGGAATTGCAATCACTCCGGTTCTATTTATTAAAAAGAAAATCAAAAAAGTTTCTAACGCAACAATGGTTGTAAGTGGCGACATGACCACAAATTTCAATGAAACTTTTGCCGGAAATAAAATTATTACAGCATATAACCTTCAAGAAAATCAAAATCACAAGTTTGAAGAACAAATCCATGAACAATTTGATTTAGCAATGTCATTGACTAAACGTGTAGGTTGGATGTCTCCTATTATGTATTTCGTTTGTTCTATCGGTATTGCAATTGTAATGAGCTATGGTAACAGCTTGATTTTGTCCGGCGAAATGTCAGCAGGTAGCTTTGCATCATTCGTTACGTCATTGCTATTATTATACAAACCTACAAAATCATTAGGTTTAACACTTACAAACCTTCAAAACACATTTGTATCAATCGCTCGTGTGTTCGAATTGTTTGACTTGATGCCTGAAATCAAGAACTCGCCTAATGCACAAAAATTTCAAGGCGTTGGTTCCGGTATCAATTTTAGTCATGTAAACTTCGAATACGAAGAAAATCAGCCTGTTCTAAAAGATTTTAACCTTGATGTTAAGGCAAATGAAACAATTGCACTTGTTGGTAACTCTGGTGGCGGAAAATCAACCGTTGTAAATCTTTTGCCAAGGTTTTATGACATAAAATCAGGTTCAATAAAAATTAACGGAGTTGATATCCGCGATTTAGATATTGCAGATTTGAGAAACCATATCTCTTTCGTATTCCAAGATAATTACTTATTTACAGGAACTTTGAAAGAAAATATCTTAATGGGCAAACCTAATGCTACAGACGCAGAAATTGCCGAAGCTATTAAACTTTCACACTTGGATGAATTCATTGGAACTTTGCCTGATGGAATTAATACAATTGTTGGAGAACGTGGTTCATCTTTATCAGGTGGTCAAAGACAAAGAGTTGCGATTGCAAGGGCTTTGATTAAGAATGCTCCGATTGTAATTCTAGACGAAGCAACTTCCGCTTTGGATAATGAATCAGAAGCTATCGTTCAACAAGCGTTAGATAACCTAATGAAAAACAAGACTGTATTTGTTATTGCACACAGACTTTCAACAATTCATAACGCAAACAGAATTGCAGTTCTTAATGAAGGCGAGTTAGTAGAATTAGGAACTCACGAAGAGTTAATCAACAAACCTGAAGGCAGATACAGATACTTATACGAAATGCAATTTGCAACAAATAAATAGAAAAATAGAAGGAAAGGATTAGGAGATGTACGGACTAATATTAGCAGGCGGTTCAGGAAGCCGATTATGGCCATTATCACGAGAATTGTATCCAAAACAATTACTAAATATCCAAAATACGGAAAGTCTTTTACAAGCAACGTTTGAAAGACTTGAAGATTGTATGCCGGCTTCTAATATTATAAGTATGACAGGCGTAAAGCATTTTTCTAATGTTAAGTATCAACTAAGCAACTTGTACGAAAAAGCAATAGTTCTATCAGAACCTATTTCAAAAAATACAGCTCCGGCAATAGCTTTAGCTTCAAAATATATTATTGAAAAATTTAACATTGATCCTGTAATTTTAGTTGTACCGTCAGATCATGTAATAAATGATACGGACAAGTTTGTTGCAACGGTAAAATCCGGTGAAAAAATAGCGGAAATGGGTTATATCGTAACTTTCGGCATCAAACCTTCTTACCCTGAAACAGGTTATGGCTATATTAATGTAACCAATACTCATATTGAACGAGGTTTTAAAGTTAATAAGTTTGTTGAGAAACCTAACGCTCAGCTGGCTCAAGAATACATTGATGACGGTAATTATTTCTGGAACAGTGGTATATTTATGTTTAAGGCTTCTGTTCTTTTAGAAGAACTGGCTAAATGCTCACCGGACATTTATTCTAAGCTTAGCAACTTTGATTTCGCTGAATCTGACTAAATTCCATTTACTGAATATGATAAAATGCCGTCAATTTCTATCGACTATGCAGTTATGGAAAAATCAGATAAAATTGCATTACTTAAACTAGAAAGTGATTGGAACGATTTAGGCAGCTGGAAATCAATTTATGACGTAAGCAAAAAAGATAAAGACGGCAACGTTAAAATCGGACATGTTTTAGATGAAGGTTCAAAAAATTCTTTGATGTACTCATCTTCTAAACTTGTGGCAACAATTGGTTTAGAAGATACTGTTATAGTTGAAACTGAGGATGCTATTTTGGCTTGCAAATCTGATAAAACGCAAGACGTCAAAAAGATTTTTGAAACATTGAAACGCCAAAACGATAATACGCACTTAGTTCACAAAACTGTTTACAGACCTTGGGGATATTATACTGTTTTAGCAGAAGGAAAAGGCTTCTTAACCAAAATGATTCATGTAAACCCGGGACAGAAATTATCAGTACAATCACATAACCACAGAAGCGAACATTGGGTAGTTTTGGAAGGTATGGCAAAAGTTGTTTTAGAAGGTAAGGAACATATCTTGAGTCCTGGACACAGTATTGATATTGACATAAAAGAAATTCATTCATTGCAGAATCCATATCAAGATAATCTGAAGATTATTGAAGTTCAAAAAGGCGATTTGCTTGTAGAAGAAGATATTATCAGATATGAAGACATGTACGGCAGAGTTTAAAAGAATGTTTTTCTTTTAATTTGTTTTTGATACAATTAAGGCATAATGGGAGATAAAAATATGCTAGAACTATTGAAAAAGAGCGCAATGGAACAATCCAGAGCTATTCAAAATAAAGAAGTTTCAGCTGTTGAACTAACAAAAGCGTCATTAGATAGAATTAAATCTATTGATGAAAAGTTAGGTGCTTTCAATTCTTTGACAGAAGAAACTGCATTAGAAACAGCAAAAAAAGTTGATGAAAAAGTTGCAAAAGGCGAAGAATTACCGCTTTTAGCAGGTGTTCCTCTTGCTTTGAAAGATAACATGAACTTAGTTGGCTCTAAGACAACTGCTTCAAGCAAAATTTTAGAAAACTTTGTTTCACCTTACAACGCAACTGCAACTCAAAAATTGTTAGAGAATTTAGTTCCAATCGTTGGTAAAGCTAACTTAGACGAATTCGCAATGGGTTCTTCAAACGAAAACTCTGCGTTCAAAAAAGTTCACAACCCTTGGAATTTAAATAAAGTTCCAGGTGGTTCATCCGGTGGTTCAGCAGCATCAGTAGCGTCCTGCGAAGCAGCATTAGCTCTAGGTTCAGATACAGGCGGAAGTATTCGTCTTCCGGCAAGTTTCTGCGGTATCGTTGGTATGAAACCGACTTACGGGAAAGTTTCAAGATATGGTTTAATTGCGTTCGCGTCATCCCTAGACCAAATCGGACCATTTGCAAGAACAGTAGAAGATGCAGCAGCATTATTAGAAGTTATTTCGGGTTACGATTATCACGATTCAACATCTTTAAAATTGCCAGTTGAAAACTACAGAAACGGTTTAAACAATGATATTAAAGGTATGAAAATCGGTGTAGTTAAAGAACTTATGTCAGAAGGTTTAGCACCTGACGTTAAAAAAGCTCTTGAATCAGCAATCGAAACTTATAAATCATTAGGCGCAGAAGTTGTTGAAATTTCACTTCCAAACTTAAAACATTCAATCGGTATTTATTATATTTTAGCGACCGCAGAATGCAGTTCAAACTTAGCAAGATTTGATGGCGTAAGATATGGTCATAGAACTGCTGATGCTAAAAATCTTCTTGAAATGTACTGCAAATCAAGAGCTGAAGGTTTTGGTCCGGAAGTTAAACGCCGTATAATGCTTGGTACTTACGCATTGTCTTCCGGTTATTATGATGCTTATTATAAAAAAGCATTACAAATGAGAAGAGTTGTTACAGAAGACTTTTTGAAAGCATTTAGTCAAGTTGATGCATTGATTTCTCCAACTTGCCCTACAACCGCATTCGATTTAGGCGCAAGAACAGAAGATCCACTTGCAATGTATCTAACTGATATTGCGACTATCTCTGCAAACTTAGCCGGTATTCCTGCGATTTCTGTTCCAGCCGGATTTGATACTGACGGAATGCCAATCGGTTTACAAATCATGACACCACAACTTACAGAAAGTAAGTTATTCAATTTAGCTTACAAATTTGAACAATCTCACGATTATTTTAAAAAGTTAGCTAATATATAATTATCACTTATAATAAAACAACGTTAAGTTTTGTAAAGAAAAATATGCTCATTGAAATTGAGCATATTTTTTTTACTTTATATATATGTAGACACTTTGTAAGGATTAAGATTATGCTAACAGTTCAATCAAAAGAAGATTCACATTGTTTTAAATTCATTGGTTCTGATGCAACTCAAAAAACAACTCATTTAATTTCAAATAATACTTCACTAATTGCCCCTACAGTTGGCGAAGGTGCTGATACTTGCACATTCTATTCCGGTCCATCTGATGCAACTATTGTTGCATTTGGTGAAAGCATGGAAACCGCAGGTTCTATCGCATATTCAGGTGGCGAAACAGCAGGAGCAATTGCTTATTCAGGCGGCGAAACTGCCGGTTCTATTGCATCTTCATTCTCCAGCGGAGCTAGCTTCTCTAGTGGAAGTAGTTTCTCTGGCGGTGGTTGCAGTTATTCTTGCTAATCAACAACATATTATAATAAAGTGAGGATATTAAATATCCTCTTTTTTTTTGCACAAAATTACGAAAACATTTCTTGTTCCCATTTGTATGCTGTTTTTATACAATCTGTTAAATCGTGAGTAGGCATCCAGTCAAGAACTTCTTTTGCTTTTTTATTATCAGCTACCAAAGTTGCAGGATCACCGCCACGTCTTGGACAAATTTCTACCGGAATTTTTACACCCTTAACTTCTTCACAAACGTTAAAAACTTCCTTTACACTATTACCTTCTGTTGTTCCAAGATTGAAGAAATTAGTTTCTCCGCCATGTTTTAAATATTCTAGAGCCTTAATATGGGCTTGCGCCAAATCTTCTACGTTAATATAATCTCTGACACAAGTTCCGTCTTTTGTGTCATAATCTGTTCCAAACATTTTAAACACTTTATCCCCCTTAGCTTTAAGAACATTCGGGATTAAGTGTGTTTCAGGCTCATGCCATTCTCCGATTCTAGCTTCTGAATCCGCACCGGCAACATTAAAATATCTCAATCTTACTGATTTCAAGCCATAAGCTTTGTCATAATCATCCATAATAGTTTCAACCATTAATTTTGAGTTACCGTAAGGATTAATTGGTTTTTGCGGATGTTTTTCGTCAATCGGAGTATAAACAGGCTCACCATAAGTTGCTGCGGTTGATGAAAATACAATATTTTTAACTCCAAATTCAAGCATTGCGTTAAGTAAATTCAAAGTTCCATAAACATTATTATAATAATATTTTTGCGGATTTTGTACACTTTCACCGACTTGAGAATATGCAGCAAAATGTACTACAGAATCAATTTTGTTAACCAGAAAAACACCACGAATTTCATCGAGATTTTTTAAGTTACCTTTTACAAACTTCAAGTTTCCGTATTGTTTTAAAGTCTCAATTGTTTCAATATGTCCTAATTCAAGACTGTCAAAAACAATAACATCCTCGCCTTTTTCTAAAAGTGCCATTACAAGGTGACTTCCGATATATCCTGCTCCTCCGGTAACTAAAATCATACTATTTCCCCTCCGTCAACTTTATATATTATAACATCTTTTAAAAATTCTTCCTCAAACAAAATTGTATCAACAGAAGTGATAATTGTCTGCGTGTCTTTTTCTATTGATTTTAATAAATAATTTTGTCTTACTTCATCCAATTCCGCCAAAACATCATCTAACAAAAGAATCGGCGAAAAACCTGTTTTTTCTCTTATTATTTCTAATTCCGAAAGTTTTAAAGAAAGCACAAGCGTCCTTTGTTGACCTTGAGAGGCAAATTTTGTAGCATCTAAACCATTTATTGAAAATTGAATATCATCACGATGTGGGCCTACACAAGCCTGTTTTCTTGCAAATTCTTCTCTTCTACGTTCTTTTAGCTCATTTTTTAAATATTCACAAATTGATTCAATTTCATTTTCAGGACAGGTATAATTTAAACCAAATTCTTCCGTATCACTAATTATTTTATGTTTTTCTGATGCAATTTTTTGAATTTCTTTTAGAAACTTTTTGCGCAAGAATATAATGTTTGCACCAGTTATAATCAACTGCTCATTATAAATATCATAAAGAGTTTCATCTACTATTTCATTTTTAAGCAAATTACTCTTTTGAATTCGAATTTTTTCGTACTTAGAAAGTCGTTCGTCATAAGCCGGATATATTTGAGAAATCGCTCTATCTAACCAATCGCGTCTATCTTGCGGAGTTCCTCTTAATAAAAGCAAATCTTTTGTTGAAAATAGAACCGTTTTTACAACAGACTTAAAATCTTTTACTCTTGATTTTACTTTGTTTACCTTAAGTTCACGTTTTTTATCTTTATCATAAGAAAAATCCAGTTCTATATCTGTATTGTTTTTTTCAATTTCAGCACTAATTTCAAACTTTTCTTCACCAAATTTAATCAAATCTGATACCGTCGATGTTCGAGGACTTTTTAAGTCGGACAAAAAATAAATGCTTTCCAAGATATTAGTTTTACCTTGCGCATTTTTACCAATAATAAGAGTTTTCATGCTCTTAAAATCAAGCTCAACACTTTCTAAATTTCTATAATTTTTAAGCTCTAATTTCCTAATCCTCATAAAGTAAGTATAACACAATGAATGCAAAATTTATTATATCAAACTAGCAAATTAATTTTTTATATGTTTTATTAATAATTGTAAGAAATAAAAACATAAAGGAAGGAATATACTATGAACAACGTTAACAAAATTTCAACAATTGCAATGGGCACTCTTCTATGTGGTAGCGTTGCTTTGTGCAGTCATAACAGAAACGAATATGTAAACACTTTAAAAAATCACGTAAAAGAAAATGTAACACCTGAAGTTTATCAAAATTATGAAAAACAAGCTGCACAATTTGGCGAAAATAAAGAAGCTATATTCCAAAATGCTTATGATTCGATTCAATTTGCAAACAGAAATTATTTTGAAGGAATGCAAAATATAAAAGATTTTGAATAAATAAATTTAAACAAAAAATAAAATACAATCATATAATCCTTGCATCAAATAAATTCTACCGAATTTATTGAGCTTTAACTAAGAATTAAAAAATGTGAAGTTTTGTTACAACTATCATTTTTCAAAAAGGGGAAAGGCAATTTTTTTGAAAAACATGACTTTATATATTTAAGGATATTATAGTCATGACGTTTTTTAACCCCTTCCAAAATCTGAATATGGGCAATTTTATGTTTGGAATGAACAATTGGTTCACTCCAATGTTTTCGTGCTCATTCATGCCATCCTTCATGAATTTTAGCGCATTTTTGCCTTCTAGCTGGAGTTTTCCAAGCTTAAACAATTGGAACATATCATTATTTGATAATTTTAGTATGCCAAGTTGGAACATGTCACCACAAACACAGAATTTTTCTATGTCTTCTGTATTTAATAACGACATATTTTCTAATAATATTAATTTCAACAATAATATTTGGGATACTCCAAGTTGGAATAATTTTTCAACTTTTGGGGTTGATTTTAGTACTGGAAATTGGAATAGTAATACAAGTTCAATCGGTGATAGTTTTACATTGAATAATAAAAATAAAGCAAAATTCTCAATGAAGGAATATAATGCTAATGCTGGTGAACGATTGGCATCAATTGCACTGAAAAATCAGATTGGCTTTAATAAACAATGTGCAAGATATGTAAAAAATGCTATTGTTAAAGCCGGTTTAGGTACTTACGAAAGTGGCCATGGATATCAGATGGCAAATGTGTTACGAAAAAATAAAAACTTCAAAGAAATTTCACCAACTACATATAATGTAAATTCTCTCCCTGCAGGCTGTATTTTAGTATATGATAGAGGAGCCGCAGGTTACAATTCTAAATACGGACATGTAGAAATTACAACTGGAGATGGTAGAGCTGTGTCAGATGGTATTACTAAAAATCTAAGACAGCCGAGTGCTGTATTTGTACCTGTTTAATATCTGTTTTGACAGTACGCGTTCCCTGTGTTTACAATGTACCTATAATCTTTGTCTTCGTTTTCAATGTAGTATTTATCAAGGCGGTTGTTATATCTTTCTATTACTCGTTTTTTCTGGATATTTGAAAATTCTTGATAAACTCCTTCAGGGAAATAACAATCAACAAGCGTCCATTTAACCTTACAAGCTTTATTCTGTTTCCCAAATATCTCGTAAGAACCAACGCCGTCTTCCTGAAATTTATATTTTTCACAGAGTTCTAATTTATCTAGAAACATGAGTTTATTTTGCAGATCTTTATTGTTAGTTGCAACAAGTTGAAAGGAACTTAAAGCAAAGCTAGATAATGTTAACAACAAACTAATAAATATTAAAATATACTTTTTCATACTAGAACAAATTAACTACATTTTGTTCTTCAAACTTTGGACAAGTATTCCATACAAGTGTCGGAATTATATCACCATCGACACGTCCTTCAAATTGGCACTTGCAACATCCTTTCACCATGTTTGTAGAACCATCGATAAGCGGTTGGAAATATTTGCAACATTGGCAAATTTTTAATGATAAGCCATAATCACTCAATTTTTCTGTCAATTCTCTAATCGCATCAACCATACGCAAATGATTATTCTTTGTTGTATAAGTTTTGCCTTTGTTTATAAACTTAACCCTTGCTAAACCATCATCCGAAATTAATTCCAATTGACATTGAAAATCACGTCTGCCATCAGTAACAATAATATTTGTAACCATTTTTTCGATATTATGTTTACGACTTCTATTTTTAATAAATCTTCTAGTTCCTCTGATTGGTGGGAAATTCTTGATTACATGCGCAATCGAATAAATCGGATATGCGAACAAATAAATATATTCTTTTGCGTAGATTTTTGCGTGTAATAAGCTTATACAAAACGCCAAAACTAATATTATTGAAGTTATTAGAATGGTTGAATATCCAACCCAGAATGGGAATGTGTAAGCATGACTCAATAACACAGCATAAGCGAACAAACAGAATAAGAAATTTGGCTGAATAAGTGAACAAGCATATTCTTGTGCCATAAAATTAGAGCAATGAGAAATGCTGTTTCTGAAAATATTAATACGTTTTGAAAGTGATGGAATTCTGTTGTCGTAGTTTTCAATTCCGGTATAAATTTTCAAATCGTCAATTGAAGCAACGGCAATTTTTTCTTGCGCAAGTTTAAGTGTGTAAATTACTTCCGCTGCTTTATCTTGAAAATCAAAAGATTCGATTCTATTTAAAACATCTTTTTTGATAACAAAATTATCTGTATTAATTAAATTTGTTAAGCCCAAACGAGTTCTTGTTGCGTAAATAAATTTTGAAACATAAGTTGAATATGTAACTCTTACACAATCCCAGAATTTTAAATCCTTGTATTCACCAATATAATTTACAGTCGGCATAAATACATCATATTTGCTCAAATAGTAATTTACATTAGTTAAAAAATCTGCATCTACATAATTTTTTGCATCAAGAAAAACGTATGCATCAAGGTTTTGAACTTCTGAAAGTTTTTCGGCCAGAATAGAGTACGCCTGACTCTTTCCTATTGGTTCTAAGTTATTTATATTAATAATATTCACATCCAAATCCGTTTGAAGTGTAACATCAGAGAGACTTTCACACTTATCTAAAATCGCATAGATTGTATAACGTGATTTTGAATAATTTTGGTTTTTTAATTGCTTCAACAAATTTTCTAAAGTATCAACTTTACCTGAAGCATAAACAACAACACAAATATTAGAATCGCGATTTGTGTATTTATCTCTAACTTTTTTGGAAGATTTTAAACTCGCAAGAGCAAGTACGATGTAAAAAATTGTGAATATTGTGATATAAATATATAAAACTGTCATAATAACCTCTACACAAAAGTTTACAATAAAAAAAAGGTTAGTTCAATTAGTTGACAAAAATCATAGAAAATACATGCTTAAAATTAATATTAATTTCAGCTCTAAACTCAAATTAATAAGCGTCCAACTAATGTTGAACACTTATTAATATAACCATATGATGGAAGTATATGGCTAAATCCCACATCTGAATTTATAATACTATAAAAAATATAATTATGCAAATAAAAAATATTAAATCAAAAAATTGCCTGCTTGCTTATTGTATGACTTCATAATCATTCGAAATTTTAATCACCAAATACAATAAACGGTAAATCACGCTCTTTTGCATATTCTTTTAAGAAATGTGTATTGGTTGCTCAAATGTAGTTTATTTATCCCACCAAACCTTTTGATCATTTACCATTTCAAGATTTCTTAAGTTGCTTATCTTATTGTCACCAAATTTTAATTTGCCATTGATAATTCTCAAATTTGGCATCGCAGTTAATCCGGAACCGTCTAAATCAACATTTGATTGAATTTCAGAAACATTTTTAAACAATGCATTTTCATTTACACCTAAATCAAATAAACTAAATTTTTCAATATTTGTTGAAAAATTTGACAAACTATATGTACCGTCAGGCAATATTTCAACTTTAATATTCATTAATTTAAAAATTCCAATTGCATCATTTTCTGTTTGCATTTTATTTAATTTTGTTTTTAATTCATCAAATCGTGGTTTTTGTTCTAAAGCAGTTTGTCTTATATTTTCTAAGCCATGATAATTGTTTTTGTTAGCCCATTGTTCAATTACATTAGCATACGGAACTGGGACTGTCGAATCTTGGTTATAGCGTTTTTGTATTTGTGTGATTTCACCATTCGTTTCATTAATCGCAACCTGAGAATTTCCATTCTTATCAACAAAGAAATGCAAATTACCACCTTGCAAATAAGAATGTGCATTATCAAATCTTAAGCACCAACTTGATCCTTCTGCCAAAGCTTGTACCATTGCGATATGTTCGTCATAATCGGCTTCACCTTTTTTACTTCTTGGTATAGTAACCCACTGTCCTTCTATACCATCTATATTTTGTTTGCCTTTAGAGAATTGTTCAATTGCACGCTGTTTTGTTTGTCGTGCATAAATTTGACTGAATGAAACTGTAGTATTTCCTTCTAATATTGAGTTGTATGTTGCTTCAAATGCAGCATGAGACACTGCTGGAGGAACATTTGCATTATTAGGTTTAAATTCTTTTGTCAAACTTTCTATTACAAGTAAATGAGCAAAGACATCATCCTTATGAGAACTTTCTTCAATTAAAAATTTATACCAGTCTTTAATACCTTGTACTCGTTTTTCATTTACAGAAGAATAAGCACCGACAGCGGTATAATCAGAATGTTTATCAAAATTCATTAAGTCTTTTATTTTATCTTCAGCCCATTTCTTGAAGCATTTTTCATCGCCCCAAATACTTTGGTCAATTTCTGACTTAAATTTATTTAATACAACCTTTTCGGTTCCAACAATATTTTCCGGAGTTCTTAATTGTACAGTTTGAATTTTGCTTGCTTTTTCAAACGGTGCAATTTCAACATCTTTTGGTAACTTAACTTCTGCAATAGCCTTTTGAGCAATTACATCTACATCTAAACCTGACTTGTTTAAACGTTCTTTTACCTCAGTATCCAAGCCATCTATACGAGCTTTTACCTGTTCTCTGATTTTTGTATTTAGTCTTGCTTTTAATTCTGCTGATGTCATATTTTTAACAGCAGACATGTTTGTAGCCAATTTATCATCTAAAACGCCATTTTGTTTAAATGCAACAATATCGTCAATGATTTGCATCCTAAATTCACCGTTCGCACTTGATAAATTATTACCAACAGCTAAATTAAATATATTTTTCAATTCTTTTATGCCTACTCCGGCACTTGCAAGCTTTGTGATTGCTTCATATTTAACAGGATTAACAAATCCATTTTCTACGCACATTTTTACATATTGTGCAGCTAATTTTGGATGAACACCACATTTCGCAAGTTGATTTTCTGCTTCTATAATATCATTGGATTTTACAACTTCTTCTTTTTGTTGCACCTTTACTTTTGAAGTTTTTTCTTGAACAGCTTTTACATTTTTTTGTTCATTTATTAACATTTTTTGAGTTCTTGATAAATTATAAACATTTTCTACATTTAATCCATTTTTAAGATTTTCAACCACCCAATTTTTAATAGTAGAATTAGACATTATTGATTCAATATTTTCAACATGAGATTTATCTTTTGCATAATTAAGAATTTTAGTAATGTATTCTCTAGGGAAATCTTTATCTGCACATAATTTTTCTGCAAGTGCTAAATTATCTTCATTTATAGTCCTAATTATACCTACAATTTGTTTTTTAGAGAAATCTTTTCTTGAATATAAATTTATAGCAAAATCTTTTAAAGTTTCGTCTACGTGACGTAATACCTGAATAAAACATTCAAAATCGCTTGTATTATTTTTAAATGAATTATAAAATTCTATTTTAGCATCATACCGTTCTTTAGTATACTCAAATTTACTTCTTATGATATCAGCAATATCTTCTAAGTTAATATTCTTATCATTCAACAACAATCTTGCTAATTCAATATTCTTATCATTTATACATTTTACAATCTCAACAATATCATAAATTTGTTCTGATTTATTTTTGATTAATTTTAATATTTCAACATTCACATCTGAACATAAAATATTAGATAAAGAATCATTCTCGCAAGCACCTTCTATTTTTAAACTTCTAATAAAATCGATTTTTTCATTGGAAAAATTAGATAATAATAAATCAGTAAAAACTTTTTGCCCCTCATAACTTTTACTTGGTTTAACTATTTCAGAAATATATTTTAAATCAGCATTTTCGATTTTTTTCAAATTATTTAAAATAGTTGTTAATGTTTCTTGAGTATCTATATTCTTATAAAACTGTTCAACATCATTAGATGGATTCATAGCTTCAAAATATTCTTTAAATTCCGGATGTTTTTCTACGAAAAGACTTATTTTTTCTAAGAATTTTGCTTGAAATTCATTATCTGTAGCTTCTATAAAATTTTCATAAATTGTACTGTCTATATTAGATTTTAATTTACCTGTCTTATTTAAAAGTTCATATTTTAAAGCAAATGCGTTACCATCGCCAGAATAAGCAAATCTAAGCAATGTTTTTGCTTCATTTGATGTATAATCATTTCTTTCAAAGATTTTTTCGAATGCTTCCACGCTTTCTTTTGTAGTCAAATGGTCGTAGATACTAGTACTCCATTTTTCTATTTCACCATCTTTTGTTGGGAATTTGTAATCATATTTTAAAGCAAGCTTAATCAGAGGAAGTTGTTCCGGAGTTTTTGCTTGTCTTGTTTCGATACAAAGTTTTTGAACATCAAATTCTTTCATGTTCTTAGCTAGATTTTCGGTTATAAAATCTAACTGCCAATCCTGTTTAATATTAGAAATAGCATCAGCTTCTTCCATAGTAAGCATTCTACCTAATTTTTCTTTAATATTAGGATTGTTTAATATATCTATTCTTTGATTTAAATCTTTTATATCAAATAAATATTCAAATTTACCATCCTTAATACGTCCTGCTGCAAAATCATAATAACTGCTTGAATCATATTTAACACCGGTCTTATCCAAAGCAGTAAATCTTCTCAATGTTTCAGGCATTAATGTACGCACGCCATTAATATCTTGGAAACACTGTTCCCATTCGAATTGTTTATTTTCACTAGGATTTGTTTTCAAAAATTCTCTAATATCATTTTTAGTCGCTTCATCTAGTTTCGGATCTAAAAGCGTTTTTATAATATCTGTATAATTATCATATCCTCTATTGCCGTAATGATTAGCATTATCAAATTGTTCTTTAGTAAACAATGCTCTATCTTCTGCTGATAACAACATGTATAAGTTTTTAAATTCATAAGAACTATTGAAATCTTGAAGTTTAATAACATCTTTTATATCGCTTACAGATTTTACATTTGTAAAATCAGGAATATAATCATAACTTGTATTCATTTTATTTAATGGAGTATGTTCAAAATAGTATTTTAGAGCCTCTACTTGTTCAGGAGTATTAATATCTTTCAAAAGTTTTAGCATTGCACTGGTATCATTGAATAAATTGCTATTATAACTGTATTTTAAAGAATTTTTTTCATATTCGGCAATATTTTTAAATAACATTGAAACAACTTCACGTTTAGAAGCATTGTCTCCTACTGCATCCAAGAAAAGTTTTACTTTGTTATCGTTATAATTACAAACTCCAGCTTCAATACCTTGTTGAATTAATTTTATATCTTCAGGTTTTGCATTCTTGAAAATTTTGATAATAAGATACAAGTTGTCATTATTTATATTCTTCAAAGCGTTTTCAGAAGCTAATATTTGCGAAATAGTTTTCGTTTCTTTTTTTGAAAGTTTTAAAATTTCTTTAACTACAGTGGAAGATAATTTTTTATCATTTAATTGACTTACAAGTTCTTTAGGACTATCTGTGACTTTCAAACTACCATTAGATTTTACTTGAGCTGAAATACCACGTTCAATTCTTTCTGATTCAGTCCTAATGTAATTATTAAAATCTTCTTCTTTAGATTTTAATAAATTAATCAAATCAAAGCCTTGTTCTTTAGCGGTTTTAATATGTGTATCAATATTCTTTAAATCTTCAATTGAAATTTCATTGGATTTAAGTATTTCAAGAATTTGTTGTTCAGTAACATAAGAACTTTGAAGCATTTTGTCAAAAGCTTCGTGTTTTTCAGGATGATTTACAATTTCTTCTTTTATAACAGCACGTTCAGTTGGTGAAAATTTCTTTTTACTACCAACCATTGATTGTTCTAGAATATCTTCAACAAAATTTTGAAAATCACATCCTGCTAAGATTCTTTCACGAGATTTTAAGTTTTGCACCACTTTTTCAATATTATTAGGAGTAATAAATTTCACTAAATCAACAAGTTCTGAAAGTTCAACAACGTTGACTTTGAAACCATTTTGATAATTTATTTTAATATCAGACAATACTTTTAAAACAGTTTCAGCATTTGGATTTTCTTTAATTAATGCATTGATTTCTTCTTTATAATCTTTTAAACTTTCTTCACCATAAGTGTCTTTCAAGGCATTATATAAATCAACACCTTTTGAATCAGTAAACCATTCAACATCTTGAGCTCTAAAAATGTAGTTACCATCTTTATCTTTAATACTCAACAAAGAATTTGCCATTTCAGGATTATTACGAAATGCTTTTTCGATAAACTTTTTATCAATAGAGTTAGATTTTTCTAAACGACCATTGACTTCATTCGAACGCATAGCATGACTTTCCTCACCTTGAATAGTAGTTTCGGTTGAGGATGATTGTTTCTTTGCAACAACTTCTGCTTCGTTTGAAGTATCACTTTTTGAGCCTTCACCTTTTGCAGCATTAAATAATTTTTCGTATTTACCGGCAACGGCTTCTAACATTGCTGTTGCAAGGTCGTTTGAGTTTGCAAAACG
>CAKVND010000036.1 GCA_934777245.1 uncultured Candidatus Melainabacteria bacterium
CTCTATCGCAGCTAATCGCTGCACGTTCGCGGCGCGATTGTCGTTTATTTGTATCAAAATTATCATGGACAGTAATGCGCAATGACATGGCGTGAGACTATTTGTTGGGCGTCAATGTGAGGTTCGTTAGAACCGAAACAATCCAGCTTTTTAATAACTTTTTATTTTATGAACAATTATCATGGACAGTAGTGTGAAGGCGGAAGAGGGTGTTAAAACTTAGTACCCTTCCCTGGGGGAGGGCTAGGGGAGAGGGTTTTATAAACTAATAATAAAAAATAGTTTCTGAAAACTGGATTGTCACGAAAATCTAACGATTTTCTCGCAATGACAGCACGTTGGAAAGCTCGACGCCAAGTCATTGTGTGGAGCGATTATCATTCTGGCAACGAAGTAATCCTTTTTTGTAATCTGGCTATGTTGATTTTATTCTATTTTAAATATAAAAAAGGTCAAATGAAAATAAAACTTTTTTTAGGATATAAAAAATTATTATAATAACAAAAAAAAGAGGACAAAGTCCTCCTTTTTAGCCGAATAGAAGAGAAAGGAATAATTCCTTTTATTCAGCTAAATAGTAGATTCTACTTTCCTTTAGTCCCCGTTGTTGACTTAGGATTACAAGCAGAACCAGATGTGAAAGTTTTTGCATTTGTAGACCAATCATCATTATAGATTTCCCACAAACAAGCGTCATCATCTCTTGGCACAACATAACCGAGTTCTGTTACTGTAAAATTAAAGTTTTTTTGAACTGATTTAGGTAATCCATTGGCTTTAGGATCGAAGTTTATATTGAAGACAGGTAAACCGACTTTATCTGAATCAACAACTCCTATATGAGTTGTATACTCTTTATCTTCTACCATGTTTACTACAATTGTTGTGTTATCTTTTAATATACCTATTAAACCACTTTGTTCTTTTTTATCAGGAGTTTTATCTAATTTTGTTGTTTTAATTGTATAGTACGTCGGATAGTTTGTTAGATCCGTAACTTTCAGCATACTTTTAGCCAGCTGTTCATCCTGTGTACCATCTAAAGATTTAAATAAAAATGATTCATTAATAAAACTCATTGCATCTTCATTGGTTTTAAAAGAGTCATTTTGGACAACATAAGCTCGTGTAGCATCTTCTGTTGTAGAAGCAAATTTTCCCAGCTTTACACCCACAGTTTTGTACTGATAACTGGAAATAATACCCGGCATTACTATTGCAGCAATTATTCCGATAATACTTAACGTAATAAGTACTTCTGCCAGTGTGAAACCAGATTTTAATTTTTTCATTAGCGTTCCTCTCTTAACTAAAACTTGTCGTAACATGTTAAATATTAACTTATTTTATAATGTATGTCAACAAGTTTTGGAAACTTTTTTAATGTATCTCGTTTATTTTTTAGTATTTTTATAATGAGCTACATTCTGGAAACTAACTAAAAGAAAGTTTATTCTATTGCTGGAGGTTGGATATGAATTCGTTAAAGTCTAAATTTGGCAAGAGATTGAGAGAATTAAGGCGTAGTGCAAAACTAACGCAAGAACAGCTTGCTGAAATTGTAAATATTGAACCTCCAAATATTTCTAAAATTGAATGTGGAATGCATTTTCCTCAGCCGGATAAAATTGAAAAAATAGCTTCTGCGCTTGATGTTGAAGTTAAAGAATTATTTGACTTTGAGCATTTTCAAAAGAAACAGGATTTAATAAAATTGATAAATATTGCACTTGAAGGATTTGAACTAAAAACAGTAGAATTAGTGTATAAATTTGTTTCAAACATAAAGCTTTATAAATAAAAATTTGAGAAAACTTATTTTTAATGTTAAAATTATGGAGCAGAAGATAAGGAGAATTTTATGAAAATTAGAGCAAGTCATATTTTAGTAGATACAAAAGAACAAGCTGAAAACCTTTTGCTTGATATTGAAAATGGTGTAGCGTTTGAAGATTTGGCCAAGCAATATTCTAAATGTCCATCAGGTCGTGATGGCGGTGATTTAAGATGGTTTGGTAAAGGTATGATGGTTAAACCTTTTGAGGATGCTGCTTTTGCTCTCAAGAAAGGTGAAATTTCTAAGCCGGTTGAAACTCAGTTTGGTTGGCATTTGATTAAATTAACAGATGTTGATGAATAACAAGGGTTATAATTAAATTCTAAAAATAGTTATTAAATCGGATAAGATTAATAACTATTTTTTTATTGCTCAGATGGAGAATGGTACAAAATGCAGATTTCTTAATTAATGATAAAAAAAAGGAGTCTGATATGAAAAAACAAATTTTATCTTTATTCGCAATTTTATTTGTTGTTCAAAATGCTATTTTGGCTGCTGAAAATTCTATTGCGGTTGTTGATTTACAAAAACTTGTAAGTAATTCTTCTCAGGTAAAACAATTGAAACAAGAGCATTCTAAAAAAATGGACGAGCTTAATAAGATTATCGTAAATGCTCGTGGTGCAATCGCAAATGAAACTGATAGCGCCAAGATTTTACAATTAGAAGAAAAATATACAAAAGAATTTAATGCGAAAAAACAAGCTTTGGAAAAAGATTATAATACAAAACTTAGTAATATTGAGAAAAATATTCAAGCCGAAATAACTAAAAAAGCACAAAAAGATAAATACGATTATGTATTTGCAAAAAGCGTTGTTTTATATGGAGGAAAAGATATTACCAATGAAATTAACGTAAAATAATGTAACAAAATCAATGCACCTTTTAGTTATTTTTGTAATATAATACTGTTACGAAATAACTAAAAGGAGAATTTGATATGGTAAGAAAAAGTTTAATTTCATTGGGTTTGTTTTTAGCTGTTTGCGCTTCCGTAACCTGTGCAATGGCTAATTCTACTGTATATACTGATGATTTGGGAAGATTACATTTTTTAGGTAAAGATCCCGGCGGAAAAACTCTTCAACAAGAATCAGGTTTTGCAAATCCTTATGATACAACTTTCAGAAATGGTGAAGTGTTCAAAGGTGCTTCAAGTGATGTTGTAAACACTCCTCCAAATGCCGGTTATGAAAGAAGATATAAGTATAGAGAAACAAACGTAAGTAATGTTCAACCTGAAAGCAAAGCAAAAGGTTCGTTTACTTATGATAAAGGCGCAATGGATGCCTCAGATCCATATACTTATGGCGAAACAAATATTAAGAGCGTAGAAAAGAAACCTTCTACTTTAGAAGTTAAGAAAAGATATTTTTGGAATAAATAGTAAATGTTCCCAGATCGTCTAGTGGCAGGACGAAAGATTCTGGCTCTTTTAACGGTGGTTCGAATCCATCTCTGGGAGTTTGCTAAATATAAAATAATAGCGGCAAAAACTTTTAAGTTTTGCCGCCATTATTTTTAAAGTATTTATTTCTATAACATATTTTTTCTGATTTTTTCTTTAGCTCTATCGATTTCTTTGATTCTTTTTTCGACAGTATTGATTTGTTTTTTTAGTGCTTGTCTTTCAGTTTTTATTAATTTATATTGAGCATCGACATCTGCAAATTTTGTTTTGCAGTTTAACAAATCGTTTCTAATATCAACTTGTGCATTATCGAGTTGAAGAATTGCATTTTGAATGTTACCATTACCAACAGCGTCACCATCTAAAGAAGAATTAGCAGTAGTTGTAGCTGTTGTTGCAGTTTTTTTTGTAGAAGTAGCTGCTGTTGCTGCTGCTGGACTACCATATTGTGTATCGTTAAAATTTAATGGGGTGAAAGCGTTTCCGTCAGCCATAGCAGCACCAGTCATTACTGCAAATAAGCCCATTGTTAAAACTATTCTCTTCATATCTAAATTTCTCCTATTACTATATCAGTATGATATTACAATTTTTATGTTTTGCCAATCCTATATTAAATGTATAATGTAAAGTATGGAAAAAGATTATTGTAAAAAATGTGGTGAATGCTGTAAAAATATAGCTGTAGATTTCGAGAAAATGGTAATGTTTCGAGATGGAATTCAAACGTTATCAAGTGAGTTTGCGAAGATGCTGGAAAGAAATGAGAATCGTGGAAATATCACGATTTGCTCTTGTAAATATTTAAAAAACAATCTTTGTACTAATTCGAATAAACCTCAAGAATGTATAGATTATCCATCTTCTCCTTTTGCATTTTTACAGGAAGATTGCGGATATGAAGGTTATATATTTTTGAAGAATGAACATATTAAGCAAAAAGTTCGGAAGTTGAAAGAAGAAATTTTGCATTATGAAACACTTTTGTCTCAGGATAAATCTGTGCAAAAAATTATTAATAGGCATAATGCGTTTATTGTAAAATATAAAATGTATGGTTCGGATGATTGGTAGAATATTATTATTTTACTAATTAATAGAAAACTGTTATAATTTAGTAAAAAACAGAGAAATAATACTCCAAATAATGGTAGTAATTTTTGTTTAGTAGCTGTTATAATAAAGCTATGTAGTATTAAGTGGAGAATAGTATGGCTGAAAACGAAAGAGCTGAAGGCGGTCAACAAAAAGACTTAACTAAATTTTTAATAATGACACTTGCGTCAATTGTAATCATGTTCATTGTGTTTGCGGGTGTAAACTATTTAATTATGGAGAATCTAATTAGTCAAAAAATTAGTTCAATTACAACTTCACAGGAAGAATTAGCCGATGATGAAGGCGACGAAGATGAAGTTCAAAAAGGTATTATTGTTGATTTAGGCGATTTTATTTTAAATCTATGTGATGAAAGTCAGAAAAAATATTTGAAAGTTAATGTAGCTTTGGAAGTTACAAAAAAAGATACGGATTTTCCACAACAAGCAGAGGAAAAAAGTGGTGGACATGGTGGACATGGCGAAGCAGCTGCACCTGTAGATCCAATGGAAGCAATCCAAAAGGAAATGAACCAATACAAGCCTGCAATTCGTGATGCCGTAATTACGAATCTTTCAAGTAAAACCTCTACAGAACTTGCAACAGCTGCAGGTAAAGAACTTGCAAAAGAACAAATTTCGAATGACATTAATTCCATCTTAGCCGGTGAAAGAGAAGTTATTAGAGTAAGTTTTGGACAATTTATTATTCAGTAGGATAAAATGACAGAAGGTAATAAAAACGATTTAATAGAAACAAATGATTTTGATGAAGATTTTTCAGATGCGGAGCATAAAAGTTATAAACTGTATAACTTCCGCAGACCTGATAAGTTTTCTAAGGATAATTTAAGAGCCTTGAGAGATATTCATAGAGAGTTCTCAAAGGCTATTTCGCTTGTATTAAGCGGTTATTTACGTATGCGCGTAGAAATAGAAATAGTTTCTGTTGATCAACTTACTTATGAAGAATTTGTACGCTCTATGCCTTCTCCAATCAGCGTTGGTGTGTTTGAATTTGAACCATTATCCGGTCAAATTTTGTTAGGTATAAGCTTTGAAGTAATATCTTGTATTGTAAATAGGATGCTTGGTGGCGGAGGTTCTATTGATACACAGACAAGAGAACTTACAGATATTGAAAAAGCACTTGCAAAAAAAGTAATTAATATTATTATTAAATCTTTAGAAGATTCTTGGAATGCGATTATTCCGGTTTCCGGTAAATTTATAAGTCTTGATGATAATTATCAATCAATTCAGGTTGCAACTGCCGGTGAAATCGTTGCGCTTTTGACATTTGAAGTACAAATTCAAGGCAAACATTTTGGTTTATTCAGTTTATGTTTCCCATATCCTGTTTTAGAAACTGTATTGGGACATTTAAGCACACAACACATTTTCCAAACAAAAGGTTTAGTAGCTTCAAATGATGAAAGAATGAAGATGATTTCAAAAATCAACACTTCAAACGTTGATATTAGAGTTCAGTTTGGTCAATGTAATATTACACTTGATGATTTTCTACAACTTTCAGAAGGTGATATTATTAAACTTGATAATAAAGTTTCAGATGATTTGATTGTTCAAGTAAATGGAGAAAAGAAATTTTTTGCACGTCCCGGAACAATGAAAGATAAGATTTGTGTTAAAATAACAGATGTGTATGATGAAATGCACGAATTACTAAGAAATTATTTTTAGAGAGGTTTTGTAAATGCTAGATGACGATAAAGATGTTAACAATGAAGAAATGGAAGATTTAACATCTTCAATACCGGAAGATACAAGTTTTAATGCAGAAGAAGCTACTGATGAAAAATCAGAAGAAGATAAGACTGTAACTGTTCAACCTGTTCAGTTTGCATCTTTCGAAGACTTGGATCAAGTTCAAGGACCTGCAAATCAAAACCTTAATATTCTATTAGATGTTAAGTTGCAATTGACAGTTGAACTTGGTAAAACAGAATTGCCAATTAAGAAAGTTTTGGAACTTACAAAAGGTTCTATTGTAACTTTGAACAAAGCTGCCGGTGAACCTGTTGAATTATATGCAAACGGCAAATTGATAGCTTATGGTGAAGTTGTAGTTATTGAAGATAACTTCGGTCTAAGAATTACACATATTACAGATCCGGCAAGAAGATTGAATTCTTTGAGTAATTCTAATAAAGAGGACTAATTTGGTAAAACAATATAAAAATATCCGATTTGTGGTGTTTCAAATCGGATATTTTTGTATTGTTTTATTTGTTTGCGTAAAGCAATTTTGCTTTTATACAAATAAAATCTTAAATAAATTTAAGATTAATATAAACTGTACTGATAATTAATGACATTGCAACAACTGCAACACCGTATTTCATGAATCTCATAAAAGCGATTGGATGTCCTTCTTTAGCGGCGTTTTCAGAAACAATAACGTTAGCTGCTGCTCCAATTATTGTAAGGTTTCCGCCTAAACATGCACCCAAAGACAAGCTCCACCAAATTGGAGTTGTATAAGCTTCGCCCATTGTTCTTTGAATTTCAACCAACATTGGAGACATTGTTGCAGTATATGGAATGTTATCAATAATACCTGAAATAAGTCCTGAGCCCCATAATATAAGCATTGAGGTTGCTTCTTGTGAGCCTTGAGTAACTTTCAATATCCATTCTGCCATCAATTTAATACCGCCGGAAGCTTCAACACCACCGATTATTATAAATAAACCAATGAAGAAGAAAATTGTGTTCCATTCAACATCTTTAAGAATATCGGTTGGTTTTTCAAATAATAAAAGTACACTCGCACCAAGCATTGCAGCAATACAAGTTTCTATATGAGTAATATCATGTGTTATAAAACCTAAAATAACTAGTCCCAAAACAAGCAAAGAACGAATCATCAGGTTTTTGTCGGTAATCGTTTTTGAATTATCCAACTCTGAAATTTCTTTCATTTTTTCTTCATCAGCATGAAGTTTAGATTTAAATATTAATGCTAAGCAAACTATAACAGAAAAAAGTATTATTGAAACTACGCCTGTTAAATTATTTAAGAAATCCATAAAAGAAAATCCGGCTGCGCTACCTATAATGATGTTTGGAGGATCACCTATTAATGTGGCCGTACCACCGATATTAGATGCAAAAACTTCTGTTAAAAGAAATGGAATTGGATCAATATCAAGTTTTCTTGCGATTGCAAAAGTGATTGGCATGATTAATATAACAGTAGTTACATTGTCTAAAAAAGCGCTAACGACTGCTGTGAAGATACCTAGCGCCATAAGAATAAGAACCGGATGTCCTTTTGTTGCTTTCATCAATTCATTTGCTAAATAACTAAAAACGCCACTTCTGGTTGTTATATTAACGATAATCATCATAGAAACAAGTAAGAAAATAACGTTAAAGTCAATAAAGTTTATAAAATAATGTGGATTCAAAGTCCCATTTGTCATTTTTGCTTGACTTACAAGACCAAGTAAAATGGTAATACCTGCGCCTAAAAGCGCGATTGTAACTTTTGGGATTTTTTCCATAGCAATAAAAATGTATGCAAGAATTAATATTCCTGCCGATATCAACACATTATGAGTTGATACGAAATTCTGTATAAATTCCATAATATCTCCTTTTCTTCATATATTTGTAATGATGTAATATTTACAGAATTACGGAGCGTTTGGAAAAATTTCCGTTTTGTATAAAAAGGAAATTGTATGATAATATTTGTTTGAAATTTTATTGTTAAAATAGAATTTTTGTGTGAAATTTGATTGTTCGTTTTTATTTAATTCTGTGCCAAGAGGTATATCGCATGAGTTAGATTGAATAGCAATATAGCTTTCGCAAATATTATTTTCTAATGAATAATGTTGCGCGCTTTTGTGATTTGAAAAAGTGGCTTGTTGGCAAGTTTTTGTATCGTTTCCTATATTAGTAAAGGAAACGAGAAAAAAGAAAATAAAAAATATTATTTTGCCAATCATTTTCATATTCAAATCTTATCACAAAATAAAATTAGCATAATATTTTTTTATTAAATTATAATTTAAATAAATTCTGTGCATTATTATATAAAAGATTTTTTAAGAGTTTTTCATTTTTAAAATGTTCTAATATTTTGACTTTAAATAAATCTAAGTTTCTATTATATAATTCTTTTTTGAGATTATGTTCACCAACAGGAGCGTCGGATGCCCACATAATGCGGTGTGTAAAATCACCTTTAGAGGTATTTTGCAAAGCTTCGATTAACATAATAATATCATCAATATCTACCCAAGAAACATCAGTATAAAGCGTTGCTGTTTCTTGCTCAATAGATTCAAGCATAATTTTAATAGCTTCTTCATGTGAACTTCTAGGGCCTGTAGACAAATGTCCTAAAATAATCGGTACATCAGGAAACTGTTTTGCTTTTTCATAAATAAGTTTTGGGGATGAAAAACGAGATTTTATGTGTCCTGAATGATAAAGACAAGGAAGCTTAAATTCTTGTGCAACTTTTAAATATTTGTCATACTTATCAGAGGTTGCAACAAGTTTTGTAAATTCCGGATGAAATTTTAGTCCGACAAATTGAGTATAATCATTTAACATTTGTTTAAGAATATTTGTATCAAGACTTCTATCGACTTCGCAAACATAAAGTGGTTTAATTTGCGGGTATTTAGTAGAAATATCCAGCATTTCTTTATTTGCTGCATACTCATCCTTTCCTGAAAATGCATCGATACCTGCAAGATTTGAACAAATGCAAGTTTTATCTCCAATTATATTTAATAAAAATTCAGGAGAAAAATTTCCCCAAAATGAATTTCCAATATGAACATGCGCGTCTATAATCATAAATATTCCTTTGTTTCTTAATTTTTTTGTTGAGCTATTGTTGGATTAGTAAATCTATTACAAAAAATTAAAACAATTTTCCACTTTCCATTTTTAATTTTCTATTATACAAAGCTAATGGAATAAACAAATAATTTAATGTTTAATCCCTCTTGTAATAGCTTCCAAAATTCTCTTAACCTTAACAATTTGTATACCTTTAAAATCGTCTTGGACATCGTTTGAGTCCGGTATTATAATTCGTTTAAAACCAAGTTTTTGTGCTTCATTAATGCGTTTTTCAATATGATTAACAGCTCGGATTTCACCGGACAAACCAATTTCACCAATAATTGCGGTTTGCGGGTCAAAAACTACATCGCGAACGCAAGTTACAATCGCTAGAGCAATGCCTAAATCTGCAGCAGGTTCATTAACATCAATGCCACCAATAACATTTACATAAACATCTTGTTTTGATAGGTTTAAACCAATTCTTTTTTCTAAAACCGCTAAAATCTGCAATACACGCCCAGTGTCAACACCATTTGCAATTCTTCGCGGTGCAGGATAAGGTGTAGTTCCTACCAATGCTTGAATTTCAACCAACAAAGGACGAGTACCTTCGCTTGTTACAATTATCGTACTCCCCGGAGTTTGGGTTTGATTATATTCTTTCAAAAACAATTCGCTAGGGTTGATAACTTCTGTCAAACCTGTTGCACTCATTTCAAAGATGCCGACTTCTGAGGTATTACCGAAACGATTTTTAATAGAACGTAGAATTCTGTAAGTCTTAGTCTTATCGCCTTCAAATTGGATAACTGTATCTACCATGTGCTCTAAAACTTTAGGCCCTGCAATATTACCTTCTTTTGTAACATGCCCGATTACAATAATTGAAATGTTTTGAGATTTAGCAATATGCATAAGCATGTTACAGCATTCTCTGATTTGAGAAACACTACCTGCTGAACTCTGAATCATTGATGTGTAAATCGCTTGAATACTGTCTACAATTACCAAATCAGGTTTCATACTCTCAATATGTTTTTTTATAAGTTCTAAATTCGTTTGAGGGTAAATAAAAAGAGTATTTGATTTTACTCCTAATCTTTCTGCTCTTAATTTAATTTGACTTGCAGATTCTTCCGCTGAAATGTATAAAACTTTTTTACCGGCATTGCAAAGTTCGCCTGAAGTTTGTAAAAGGATGGTAGATTTACCAATACCGGGGTCGCCGGCAATTAATACCAAAGAGCCTTGAACAATTCCACCGCCAAGCACTCTATCAAATTCCGAAATATTTGTACTCATTCTTATTTCAGAATTCATTTCGATTTCATCCAAAGTCATAGGTGGAGTAGTGTCAAAAACTTCTATCTCTGTTTTTTTCTCAACAGGAGCAGAAAGTTCTTCGACAAAAGAACCCCAGCTTCCGCATTCAGGACATTTGCCTAAGTATCCTGCGGTTTCATATCCGCAATTTTGGCATACATATTTTGACTTAACTTTTGCCATGCTCTACTGATTCATTGGAATAACTAACTTTTGACCGATAGATAAAGCGTTTGGATTTGCCATTTTGTTAGCTTCTTGAATTCTTGCAACTTTATCCATGTCAAATGAGCCGTAAAATCTGATAACGATGCTTTCTAATGTATCACCTTCTTTAACCATATATTCCTCATTTAAAGAAACAGGTGTTACTGCTTTTTTTGCAGAAGAATCTGAAGGAATAAATGAAAATCTTGCATTTGCTTCCTTTTCGATTTTCTTAGGTGCTACAGGTGCAACCACATCGTCTTTTGGGGTTGAAACATTGATTAAAAGACTTATGAACGTTGTAATCAACAATGTTACAATCACACCAACAATTAAACCTGATACGAAATAAACTTGTGGAGCTTTCTCGTTCTTTTGAGTTTTAACACCAAAAGATTGCCAAAGTGCATCTAATTCTCTATTTTTACTTTGTTTTCTGTAAAAATCTTCGTCTTGATGTTCGCGATTGTATTTGCTAAGAGCTTCCAGCATAGCAACTTTTTCTCTGGTAATATTTGATCTTCTAAGTGTTGTGCTTTTCATAAATCCTCACCAATTTAGGGATACCTTCCCTTCCTAATGTCGAATTTAACATAAAATTCAAAATCGTGCAAATTTGTAAACAAAAATGTTAATTTTTGTAAAGATAATATTTATAATTTAATATATCTTAATCTAATAACTAATTTTTGCTTTTTCTGCTAGAATATAAGCTAAGAGGGGATTGAGCATGAGTAGCATAAATAAAAAATTTTATACATCAATATTGGCAGTAATCGTTTCTTTATCTTCAATTTCGGTCGAAGCTAAGATGACAAAAGAAGCGCATGCATTGTATCAACAGGCATGCAATTATGAATACAGAAGTGATTATGCAACTGCAATAAGTATTATTCAAAAAGCCATTGCAATTAATGGTGACGATGCCATGCTTTATACCAAAATAGCAGGACTTTATTCTGATACAGGTAGTTACGAGGAAGCTTTAGGCGCTTATAAAAAAGCCTTGAAACTTCGTCCTAATGACGCCTTTATCTATATTAGCATAGGTAATATTTTGCAAACATTAGGTGATTATGAAAATGCTTATAATTCATTCATGCAAGCTCAACAGATTTATCCCGAGTATAAATATAATTATTTGAATTTGGCAAATATTGAGTATTATAGAAAAAATTATACAAACGCAATAGAAAACTACAATACATTTTTGAACGCGTATCCGGAACATTTGGAAGCAACTGAAAATCTCGCAAATGTTTATTATGCGTCTAATCAGCCTGAAAAAGCATGTGATATTTATTCAACCGTATACAAAAAATATCCTTCAGCGTTCAAGGATTTTGCTAACTATGGCATGGCATTATATGATACAAAACAATTTCAAGCTTCAGCGGAAATGTTAGAAAAGGCATTGGATGATAATCCTGATGATGAGGCAATATTAGCTAAATTAGCGTTGTCTTATCAAAATATTGGTGAAAATGAAAAAGCGCTTGTAGCTTTTAAAAAGACTTTTGAACTAAATCCGGATTTAGTTGCTTTAAAATTTGATTATGCGAACCTTTTAGGAAATATGGGTAAAGATGATGAAGCAATAGAGCAATATAAAGCTTATTTAACAGCATACCCTGATGATGCGGATGCATATAGAAATCTGGGTTTAGTTTATAAAAAAATTAATAATGACGAGCTAGCTTTGTTTAATTTTGAAAAATCTTATTCAAAAGATTCATCAAATAATGAAACAAAGAAAGAATTAGCGTTGTGTTATCATAAAAAGTTAGATTTTGTAAATGCGCTAAAATTTTATGACATGGCATTAAAGGCTGAACCTGATAATTATGAATTATTAGCAAACAAAGCTTTGACTTTGCATGCAATGGATAATTATGTTTCTGCAATCGAAATTTATAAATCATTGTTGGAAAAACAGCCAAATGAAAGATTGGAACAAAATTTAATGTCCGCGTCTATTGCTTATGGTTATAAATTGCTGGATAAACAAGATTATGGTCAAGCAATTTTGTATTTTGAAGATGCGATTGATATAAATGACAAGGAAGCTTCTGCTTATTTTGGTTACGCGCAAGCAAATGAAAAGATGGGTTGTACAGACATTGCTCTTAAAAGCTATGAAAAAGCTGTTTCGTTAGCCCCTGGAAATAGAGAGTATAATCTTGCTTTAAGAGATTTCAAAACTGCTAATAAGGCTGTGTTCGAAGAAAAGAAACCTCAAGTTAATGAAAAAGCGCTCGGATATGATGAATTAATCAAGAAGGGTGATGAAGCTTATAAAGCGCAAAAATATAATGATGCGATTGATTTTTATACGAAAGCTGTAGTATTTACTCCGCAAGATAAAAATACTTTACAGAAAATCGCGAATTTGTACAAACTTATCGGTAATAATGCAAAGGCATTAAGTTTTTATGATAAGATTTTAACAATCGATAACAACAATACGGATGCGTATTTTAATAAAGGTTTGATTTTAGCAAATCAGAAAAAATATGATGATTGTATCAAGTGCTTTGAGAAAGTAATTGCATTTTCTCCTGATTATCCTTATGCTTATTATTCTTTGGGTATGGCGTATGAACAAAAGGATGATATTGATAAAGCTTTGGAATATTATTATTTGTATTCAGGTATTGAAAAAGACGAAAAAATGTTAGGGTTAGTTAATCAAAAAATTAAACAATTGGAAAAATAATGAAATATTTAAAGTTATTCATACTCAGTTTGTTTTGTTTGATTTGCTTTAGTGCTTGTGTGTATGAGCGCGGATTGATACTTTTTAATGTTCAGCCTATAACTCGTGAGAATGCGCTCCAAGACCAAAAGACATTTAATGAAGGTCAAAGGGTTTATTATCTTTTTATAGCACCTAAAAAAATGAAAAATGAATTTATAAGGGTTCAAGTTTTCAAGATGACTGATAAAGCGCCTTGGGGCGGTAATGAAGTTGTGCGCACTAAAGATTATAGACTTATGAAGGATGAAAGGTATTATCAGACAAATTATTTTACGCTTTATGAAAAAGGGCGTTATGTAATGCAAGTTTTTTCGCATGATGATTTTCAACATCCGCTGGCGTTAAATGATTTTTACGTACAATAATATATATTAATTACAGAAATTAAAATGTTTGTAAAAACATTACCCTAAAAGTTCTGTTAGAAGATTTGCATTTTCTTCTGCTTTAATATTGTTAGAGATTCTATTACGTTTGATGTAAACTCTTAAAGCTTCTCTTATAAGCTCGCTTCTTGTACGTTGTTCTGAAGATGCAATATTATCTACTTTGTTAAGAAAGTCGTTAGACATTGAAATTAATACTCTTGCCATATATCCCTCCATTAGTTGATAACCTATTATATCATATAAATGATTTATTACAAGAGTATATCAAATATATGTTAACTTGTGTTAGCTTATAAAAGAATTTATATTCGTGCTAGAATCAAATAAGAGGTGCTTATGAAACGAATTTTGGTAACTGGTGGTGCCGGTTTTATCGGGTCTAATCTTTGTGCAAGACTTTTAGATAAAGGTGAAGATATAATTTGTTTGGATAATTTTTTTACCGGCTCAAAAGATAATATAAGAAAATTTATTGGGAATAATAGGTTTGAGCTTGTGCGTCATGATATTACAAAAGAATATTTTGCAGAAGTCGACCAGATTTATAATTTAGCGTGTCCGGCGAGCCCTCCGCATTATCAATATAATGCGATAAAAACAATAAAAACCTCTGTGCTCGGCATAATTAATATGTTAGGCTTGGCAAAAAGATGTAAAGCCACTATTTTACAAGCTTCCACCAGTGAAGTTTATGGCGATCCTAAAATACACCCGCAAACAGAAGATTATTGGGGAAATGTCAATCCGATTGGTATTAGAAGTTGTTACGATGAAGGAAAACGCTGTGCTGAAACTTTGATGATGGATTATCATCGCCAAAATAATGTTGATACAAAAATCGTTAGAATTTTTAATACTTATGGGCCAAATATGGCGCAAAACGACGGTCGTGTCGTTTCTAACTTTATTTTGCAAGCCTTAAAGAATGAAGATATAACGATTTATGGCGATGGTTCACAAACTCGCTCATTCTGCTATGTAGATGATTTAATCGAAGGCTTGATAAGAATGATGAATTCGAAATTAGTAGGCCCTGTAAATTTAGGAAATCCTTCTGAAAGAACTATTTTGGATTTTGCAAAATTGATTATAAAACTTACAAATTCAAAATCTCAAATTATTTATAAACCTCTGCCTTCTGATGATCCGACTCAAAGACAGCCTGATATTTCGTTTGCGAAAAAAGAATTGGATTGGGAGCCAAAAATTGATATAGAGGAAGGTTTAATGAAAACAATTAACTATTTTAAGGAGCTTATCTAGTGAAAGTTTGCGTTATTGGAACAGGATATGTTGGATTGGTTGCCGGAACTTGTTTTGCGGAAATGGGTAATGATGTAATTTGTGTGGATAATAATAACGAAAAATTAGAAAACTTAAAAAACGGTATTATTCCTATTTATGAACCCGGGCTTGAAGATTTAATCAAAACAAATGTTGCAGAAAAACGTTTGATTTTTTCTGATGATTTAGCAAATGCTGTAAAGCAATCTTTAATCTGTTTTATTGCAGTTGGGACTCCACAAGGCGAGGACGGTTCTGCTGATTTACAATATGTTTATAATGTAGCGGAGCAAATTGCAGAATCTATTAACGAATACAAAGTTATTGTTGATAAATCAACTGTTCCAGTAGGTACAGCAGACAAATTAAGAGAAATTATTAGTTCTAAAACTACTCAACCATTCGATGTGGTTTCAAATCCGGAATTTTTAAAACAGGGTGCAGCTGTAGAAGATTTTTTGCGACCTGATAGAGTGATAATTGGTACAACTTCAGAAAAAGCAAAAGAGATTATGCTTAATTTGTATTCGCCATTTGTACGAAATCAGCATCCTGTAATTGTCATGGACGAAAAATCTGCAGAAATGGTTAAATATGCTTCGAATTCGTTTTTAGCGGTAAAAATTTCTTTTGCCAATGAAATTGCGAATATTTGCGAATCAGTAGGTGCAGACGCTAATCTGGTAAGACTCGGAATGTGCGCAGATACAAGAATTGGAACAAAATTTCTTTATCCGGGGATTGGTTATGGCGGAAGTTGTTTCCCAAAAGATGTTAAGGCTTTGATAAAAACGGCAACAGAAAATAATACTCCTTGTGGTATTTTAAAATCTGCTGATAAAATTAATCAATATCAACGAGAGCATTTTGTAGAAAAAATTACACGAAAATTTGGAGAAGATTTAAACGGAAAAACTTTTGCAGTTTGGGGGTTATCGTTTAAACCAAAAACGAATGATATGCGTGAAGCACCTTCTATTACAATAATTAATTGTCTGTTAGAACTTGGCGCAAAAATAAAAGCTTATGACCCGAAAGCTTTTGATAATGCAAAAATAATATTTAAAGATAGAATCGATTATGCTTCATCTGCTTATGAAGCTCTAGATGGTGCAGACGCATTATTGTTACTAACAGAATGGAATGAATTTAGAAATCCTGATTTTGACAAGATAAAGAAGTTGCTTAAAAATCCTGTGATTTTTGATGGCAGAAATCAATACGCTTCTTATGGAATAGAAAAATTAGGATTTGAGTATTATCAGATTGGAAAATAATATTAATTACCTCTGTTTTTGTATATAATATAAGATAGAGGCTAGACGAGATGATAAATGACTTAACAAAAGGCGCACCATTAAAATTAATGTTGCTGTTTTCAATACCGTTGCTTATCGGAAATATATTTCAACAGTTTTATAATGTAGCAGATATAATTATTGTCGGGCGAACTCTTGGCATGAATGCACTTGCAGCTGTTGGCGCAGTCTCACCTTTATTCTTTTTAATAATGTTTATAATTGTCGGTTTAACGAATGGTTTTTCGGTTATTACAGGTCAGAGATTTGGTGCAAAAGATTATGACGGAGTAAGACGCTCTGTTACAATGTCAACAATTTTGAGTTTTGCATTTACTTTGATTTTCACGTTGGTTTGCGCAATTTTTATGCACCAAATACTGTTTCTTATGAATGTTCCGGCGGATATTTATAAAGATGCATATTATTACATCCAAATTGTTGTTCTGGGTTTGTTTGTTGCAAATTTCTACAATCTACTAGCTAGTATTATTCGAGCTCTTGGCGATAGCATGACTCCGCTTTATTGCTTAATTATAGCTTCTATTTTAAATATCATATTAGCGCTGGTATTTATTCTCAATTTTCACCTTGGAGTTCCGGGATCAGCCCTAGCGCTAATTCTTTCTCAAGGTTTTTCAGGATTATTATGTGTTTGGTATGTAAAAAGGCATTTTCCGATTTTACACTTAAAGAAGCAAGATTGGTTTTTTGATTGGGAAAAAGATAAAGATTTTGCACTTGAGCATTTAAAGGTTGGCGCTCCAATGGCAGTACAATTTGCGATTTTGGGGTTGAGTATATTAATTATTCAAAGTGTTTGTAACTCATTTGGCGCAAACGTAATTGCAGCTTTTACAGCAGCTCTTAGAATTGAACAAATTGCAACATTACCAATGATTTCGTTTGGTGTTGCGTTGGCTTCTTTTGTTGCACAAAACTTTGGTGCAGGATGTTTTTCCAGAATAAGATATGGAGTTAAGCGCGCTTCGCTTATAAATGTCGGTTTAAGTATTTTCATGGCATTTATTATGCATTTCTTCGGCGGAGATTTAGTTAGAATTTTTATCGGCTCCGGCAATGAAGCTGTTGTAAAAATAGCACATGATTATTTGTTTATAAGTTCACTTTTCTACTTTTTCTTAGCTCAGATTTTTATTTACAGAAACGCACTTCAAGGTTTAGGCAGAGCCGTAATTCCTATGTTAGCTTCAGTTGGGGAACTTTTAATGCGCTCGTTTGCAGCTGTCTTTTTGGCAGTTAAAATCGGATACTTTGGCGTGTTTTATGCCGGCCCTATTGCGTGGGTTGCAGCCTCATTAGTTCTTGCAATTGGTTATTATAGTTCAATAAAAGGATTTATTTATAAACTTCAACAAAAAAAGAGAAGAAGAAGTTAGTAAATGTTATTTATTTTTGTAGAGAATTGAATTCTATGTAAATGTTTAGATTAGTGATTTAATTTTTTTTTAGCATTTTTTAAATCGCTATCAAAATACCCTACTATAAATTTGAATGTATTTAAAGCTGAATCAATGCTCATTGTACGAGGCTTATTGCCTCTTTTTTCTTTAACTGTGATGGTGTTGTTTTGTAAATCAACATCTTCTAATATGTATACGTGCCAAGTTTTGCTATCTAACATTTTTACACCGGTTCCGATTACGAAACTGTGTTTCTTTTCTTTTTCCATACGTTCGAAAAGTTTCATGACTTCATCTCTGTAACCACTTAAATCGATATTAAAATCTTGTTCTGCTATAACTCGAGGTTCTACTCCTGTAAAAATTTTCATGAAATGAGATGGAAGATTGTTCTCAAAAGGATAGTCTTTAAAATTATCTGTAAATCTGCAAATCCATGGTTTTGCTTTATGTTTTTTTTCATATTGAGCGACAGAAACATCCATGCTTCGAATGATTTCATTATCTTGCAAACGATATAATTTTTCATATCCTTTAACTACTGCATTTGTAGGAACTGTATATATTTCGATTTTGTTGTTAGGTGCATTTAAATAACAGTGAATTAATTTAGGGTTTTTATCATCGTATTGTATGCGCTCTTTTAAAACTTCTCGTCCATTTGGTGTGTGCGAAAGGGTTTCTAAGGTTGTCATTAAATAGCAATCACTAAAGTGTTGCTTAGTTGCTTCGAAACCGTCAATATCTTTATCTGTAATTGCAGCTCTGAATGGAATGTTTAAACTATTCACACGACCTATCATACTTATATTAAAAAAGAAAAGTATTAATTATTGCTAAATTATTGCAAAAATGTTACAATTTAAACAAAATCACCTCTCAATCATTGAAGGAGAAGAAGCAGCCGTTGGCGAGTTATGCGAGTCTTGCGAATGCGTGTGATAGAAATTGATTTTAAAGGAATTAACAATGAATATACTAATTGGTTCAGACCATGGCGGATACAAATTAAAACAAGAAATTATAAAATACTTAAACGAATTAGGTTATGGTGTTGAAGATTGCGGATGTTATTCTGAAGACTCATGCGATTATCCGGATATTGCGCAAGATGTAGCACAAAAAGTTCTAAAAACAAATGGCAAGGGTATATTGGTTTGCGGAACAGGTATTGGCATGTCAATTGCGGCAAATCGTTTTAAGGGCATTAGAGCATCACATTGTACAGATACTTTTACAGCAAGAATGACAAGAATGCATAATAATTCTAACATTCTTTGCTTAGGCGAAAGAATTACCGGCACAGGTTTAGCGTTAGATATTGTTGAAATCTGGTTGAAAACCGAATTTGAAGGCGGACGCCACGAAAGAAGAATTAGTAAGTTGGAGATATAAATGACAGAAGAAATTACATCGTATAAATTTGCTTGCGCGGTTGCAAGGTTTTTGGAAGAGAGAATTGCTAGTGATATTACAATTTTAAACATCAGCAATGTTTCTTCTTTTGCAGATTATTTTGTAATCTGTTCAGCACAGACTACAACTCAAGTTAAAGCGTTGACTGAGAATCTTGCGGATAAAGTTAAAACAACATTTTCAAGATTACCTTTAGGAAAAGAAAATGACGTAAAAAATCGTTGGAATTTGATAGATTATGGCGATGTAGTTGTTCATATTTTACATCAAGATGATAGAGCGGCTTATGCGATTGAAAAATTCTGGAATCACGCATTCAGCATACCACGTGACACTTGGTTGGCAGAATCTGTTGAATATTCAGTTTATGAAAATATTAAGAATTAAAAGTCTTTAGCACATTCCCTCTTATCTGGTGAGGGTAGAATTTCAAGTTGAACTTTGCGAAACTTAGAAATTCGGGTGGGGGCTTATTAATAAGGATTATTATGGATAAAAAAGAATTAAATAAAGCGATTGAAAAAACAGTTTTAAAAATGGCTATGGAGCCGAATAATACTGACCATTACCACGAACTTGCAAAATATTACGCAATGGATAATCAGTATGAAAAGGTTATATCAGTATATGAAAGCCTTTTGGAAATTGATCCTAAAGATTTGCAAACTCTTTTGAATTTAGGAAGCATTTGGTTCTATTCTAAGGATTATAAAAAAGCGTTAAAGTATTTTAATCAAGCAATGCTGGTAAATCCAAGTAATTATTTGGTTTATTATAATTTAGCAAATACTTATGCCGAACTTAAAAACTTCTCAAAAGCGTTGCATTACTACAATAGAACGCTTGATTTTAATTCTCAGGATCCGGAAATTTATAATGCGATAGCGCTTTTATATCATGATTTTGAAGACTATGTAGAATCAAGAGCTTATTATGAAAAAGCACTTTCGCTAGATCCGGAAAATTTAACCGCACTTGTTGATTTGGGTAATGTTTGCTTTAAATTATTTGATTATAACAAGGCGCTTGAATACTATTATAAAGTATTTAAACTTGCTCCGGATAATAAAACAGTTGCTCTTTGTATTGCAAATACGCTTGCAGTATCTAAAGATAAAGAAAAATGTTACGATTATTTTGAAAAGGCAATTGCACTTCCGGGAGATAATTATAAGGCTTATATTTGTTATGCGATTGCAAAATCTGATTTCAAAGATTATGAAGACGCGATAGAACTTTATAAAAAAGCAATTGAAATTAATCCAAAAGAGGCTAATGCTTACATTTTGGCTGGGAATATGTATTCTAACCTTAAAAAATACAAAGAAGCAGAGGCTGAATATAAGGAAGCACTTAAGATTAATAAATTAGATCCAAGCATTTTTGTATTGATAGCGAATGTTTATTATATGAATAATGAAGTAGAACGTTCTATTTATTCTTATAGAGCCGCTGTAAACATGCGACCGGAAAACGATGAATACAAATTAGTATTCATACAGGTTTTAGACGATTTTATTTCAGAATACAGAAAGGACGATATCGTTGCAGCATTCTAAACAAATTTATCCGATTGAAAGATTAATATCGGCAGCATCATATTTAACAGCAGGTGGAGCAGGGTTTGTGTGGCTAATTATAGCAACACTTATGAAGAAAAATGTTACGCAGTTTTTGATGTATCATATTTTGCAATCAATTTTTCTTTCAATTGCATATTTTTTGCTTGCAACATTTGCAAGTCTGATTTATGTTATTCTTTATCGTATTCCGATAATTAATGCAATTCCGTATTTTATAAATATGCCGTTGCCGTTTGTTTTTGGTCTATCTATTCTACAAACAATAACAACTGCAGTAATTTTATATTTAGCAATTACTGCCGGCATGGGAATGTATAGCTATATACCTTGGGTATCAGATATTATTAACCAAAATACCGGAAGAAAATAAAATAAAAATGTATTAATTAACCGCGAGTATTTGTGTTTTCAAAAATTGCTCTGCCTTGACTTAAAGCGAGCAGTTTAAGAGAGCATTCGCCGTTAGCTCTATCTAAAACGCCTATAGAAGAAAGTCTTGCAACAACAAATTCATTCAACTCGTCGGGAGAAATATATAGCGGACAAGTATCGTTGCAAACTCGGTTTTCCGCAAAAGGGCAAGTTTTAATGATATTTTCGTCCATTAAGCTTCTCCTTCAAATTCTTTAATTGCACATTCCAATTGCTCATCATTAGGAGCTTTACCATGCCAGCCTGCTTGATTTTCCATAAATGAGCAACCTTTACCTTTTGTTGTATGTGCAATAATTGCACAAGGTCTATCAGATTTTTTAGCCTTTTCTACAGCTTCATAAATTTCTTCATAATCATGACCGTCGATTTCCAAGACATTCCAGTTGAAAGCTTTTAATTTATCATGCAAATTATCTAAAGCCATTACATTTTCTGTGCAACCGTCGATTTGAAGTCTGTTTCTATCAATAATTGCAATCAAGTTGTTTAAATTTCTGTGTGCAGCTTGCATAAAAGCTTCCCAGCAAGAACCTTCTTGTAATTCACCGTCGCCGGTATACACAACTACGTGCGCAGGATTATTTTTAAGTTTTAAGCCTAGCGCCATACCACAACCGATAGAAAGTCCCTGACCTAAAGAGCCTGTTGAAGTTTCAACTCCGGGAACATATCCTTTTGCCGGATGTCCTTGCAATTTTGTACCAAATTTTCTGAAGCCCATTAAGTCTTCTTGAGGAAACAGACCATGTTGAGCTAATACAGAATACAATAACGGAGAAGCATGCCCTTTAGAAAGGATAAACCTGTCTCTATTTTCAAAATTCGCTGACTTATCCCATTCTTTAGGAATATTTAGAGATTTATTGTATAAAACCGTCATAATATCAACCGCCGATAAAGATCCGCCCGGATGACCGGATTTGGCATTGTGTACCATTTTAACAATGTTTTTTCTTGTTTCACAAGCAAATTTTTTCAATTCATTAATCTCTAAATCTGTCAACATTTAAATTTTATCCTTATAATTAATAACTTTTAACAAAAATAACGGTAAAGTAGGGAATATTCTCTTAAACCTTGAAGGCTGAGAAACTGTCCTATATAACCATTCTAAACCTAATTTTTGAAAAATCTTCGGTGCACGCTTAACCGAACCTGACCAAACATCTAAGCTTCCGCCGATACCTACCATTAACGCCGGATTAAGCACTTTTTTAGCGTTATATATAAATTCTTCTTGACGAGGTGAGCCAAGTGCTACCAATATTAGTTTTGGTGATTTATTTTTAAGTTCGTCATAAATCAGCGCATCGTCTTTAAAGTAACCGTTATGATAATATACGATATTCAAGCCGTTAATTTCATTTTGCAAATTTTCAACAGCTTTAACCACAACTTCTTCTTTAGAACCGATTATTGCAACAGGAATTCCACTAACAGCCGCTTCTTGAAGAAGTTTTTTTGCAAAATCAATTCCGGGAATTCGATTAGCTTTCTTGCCCGTCATTTGAAGCGCGATTTTTACGCCAATTCCGTCAGGAATAACCATTTCGGCTTCTTTAACAATGTTTGAGAAATTCGGATTTTTCTCAGCTTCTTGAAACATTTCCGGATTAATTGTTACGACTTGCGAAACATGCTGACCGTCAATAAGACTTTTAGCTTTAATAATCGCTTCGTCGAACGTATAATCATCTACATTATAACCTAGTAATTCAACACTCATAAAAACATTATACTTGAAAAATAAAAAAAAGTATTTTAAAATTCTTTTACAAATAATTTTGATATAAGAAAGGAGTTTTAAAATGAAAAAAGTATTATCAGTATTAATGTTGATTGCACTAACTTCTACATTGGCAGCATCTGCAGCAGAATCAAGATTACAGAATTATGTGGACAAAAAACTAGCTCCAATTACAACAAAGGAAAAAGAATTGAATGCTAGAGCTGAAGCTCAACAAAAAGCTAATGCTAAAAAACAAGCAGAATACAAAAAACAACAAGAAGCTCGTCAAGCAAAATACGAACAACAAAAAAAAGATGCAAAAGCTAGACACGAAGCAACAAAAAATGCTATCAAGTCTGAAGCTGATTATTGGAAATCTTTGAAAAAATAAGATTTTTATGTTTTATAAAGAAATGGGCGCAATGTGAAACATTGCGCCCATTTCTAATTAATCAAATTCATAAAACTTTACATACACATTGACAGTGTATTTTATGCATGGTATAAATGTGTTTGTAATCGCAGACAGTTAGTATCCTGTTAGGATTTAAACATAAAAAGGCTAGCCTAGATTATCCGAAAACAAAAAGTAAATAGCATTTATTTAAAAGATTTGTATTGGATTTTGCGATTAAGAAAAGATTGCGAAATCTTTTTTAGTTTAACAGGTCGAACGGAAATTAATCCGAAAAAATATAACAAAGGAGCAAAAA
>CAKVND010000037.1 GCA_934777245.1 uncultured Candidatus Melainabacteria bacterium
GAATCGTAGCCTCTGTATTCAAGACTTGTTAAACCTTCTAAAAGAATATCAACCGCTGTTTTATTTCCAACGTAACCAACAATTCCGCACATTTATTATATCCTCGCTATAAACTGTTTAAAAGCTCTTCCGTTGAAAACAAAATTCCCTTCTCAACTTCTAAACTTCTAAACTCCTGAACTAATTTACATTCTCATTCTAACATAAAGTCGAAATTCTGTTAATTAAGATTTTCTAAAGAAGTTTCTGATTTTATATACACCGGCGATACCTGCGGTGAGTAAAGTAACACCACCAAAAATCTTAAAATATAATTTTTTATCAAAGTCATTTTTTGCCTTCTCCTTTTTTGCACCTTCATATATATCAGTATTAATTTGTTGCATTTTTTTGTCTGCGTCTTTGTTGGAAAACAGTTTTTGCTTTGGCAAAATTGCAGGAGCTTCCGCCGCGACAATTTTCGGTCGTTTAACCTTTGTTTCTGTCGAGTAATGCGCTTCTAAATAATTGTTGTTAATTTCGCTCATTTAGAACAATTCTCCATAATGTAACAATTTGTGCAACCTGTTCTTCGGTAAGTACATCATTCCCGTCTGAACAGGAATATCTGGTACTTTCTTGCGGATACATTCCTCCATATATTCATTCGCCTGAGGTGACGTGAACCTGAACCCCAGTTTATAGAAAAATATCGCAGGCGATGATTCTTTGACCAGTGGCGCCGAAAAAGTCACAATACGCCCTTCCGCCTTCGGATCAAACATAGCTTTTTCAGCCAAAGCTTTGACCGCCTCCGCCCCAAGTCCACACCTTGGTTTCGGTGATTGAATATAGTCAATTATATAACAGTTTTTTAAATACTGTATTTTTCGTTTTACAGGTATGATAAATGATTGATTATTAAAGAAATTCCCCTCCTCCGGTTTTCGTTCCAGATTGAGTGTCTCTTCGACTACATCTACATAATCATCGTCAATTATCCCCGGGATAGCAATATTATCCCCTCTTTTTAATTTTTTGACACGAATAGTTGCCTTTTCCTTTAATGGAATCGTCTTAAAGCCAAGAATTGGCGGCATACTAAAGCTTGATACAGACGCAGTTGTTTTTGCAACTGCCATCTGTGGACGCATGTCCATAGACGCAATATTATTAATCATAACCTACCTAACCTATTTCTATCTAACCTTATATATATAAAGTCATGTTCTTCAGAAAAATTGCTTTTTTCTCTCTAAAAAAACAACATTTGTAACAAAACTTTACATTTTGACTTTTAACAGATTTATTCTCTTTCTTTTTGCTGTTGGGTAAATATTTTTAAAATTATTACAAAAAACTTAAATATTTTTATCAACTACAACTTTATGTAATCCACGAGGATTATCAACATTACGTTTAAGTTTTAAAGCTATTTCAAGCGCAAGTTGTTGGCAAATTAAGACATTCGCAAATAATTGTTGAATTTCATTTTCGCATGTAATATTTATATGAAAATTTGGATGTAATTCTTCTGCGCTTGGTCCAATAATAACTAATTTTGGATTATAATCAGCTTTAATTTTTTCAAGATTAGATATCGAGCGTTTAGAAATTTTGTCGACTGCAATATAAATTAATGCGCCTTTATTATTAAATACAGCAACATGTCCATGCATAAATTCGCCCAAAATTGCAGCGCTAATATTCTTATAAGAAGTTTCTTTAATCTTTAATGCAGCTTCTTTGGCCAATGAATATGAAATTCCGTCTGCGGTAATTACAATAAGATTTTCCTTGACCAAAATATGCGCAAGTTCTTTTATGTCATTACGCCTTGCTAATGCTTTTTCAATTATCATTGGTAAATCAAAAAGTGATTTTTTATAATTTTCTATGGCTTCGATACCATGTACATTCTCAACCAATTTTAATGAAATTAAAATCAGGCAAAGCATTTGAGATGTAAAAGATTTTGTTGCCGCGATTCCTTGTTCTGTACCGGCAAAACAAGCAACTTTATAATCGCACATTTTCCAAATGGTTGAGTTTTCATTGTTTGTAATACAAAGAGTTGGCAAATCTGATAACGATTTTACTTTTTCAACAGATTTAAGAGTATCACTTGTTTCTCCTGATTGGGTGATAAAAATATAAAGTGTATTTTTATCGTGTGGAATAACGTTTTTAAGTAAAAATTCGCTGGAGTAAATTGCTCTTGATTCAATTTTAGAAATTTTTTCTAATAAATCAACAGCAAATCTTGCACAATGATAAGAAGAACCGCTTGCAACCAAAACGATTTTTGTAATATTTTGCGGTAAATCAAGCTTAATTTCGCCGGTTTCGGGATTTATGTACTTCATTAATATGTAAGGAACAATTTTAGCTTGCTCAGCGATTTCTAATTCCATGTTCGTTTTTGGTTTTTTGTTAAACATTGCTCTCCTTGTTTTTTATTTCTTCGTCCCAAGCGCGAGAGGAAGCCGTTGTTTGTGAGCTTTGCGAATGTAGGTGAAACCCCACCCCGAAATCAAAGATTTCGACCCTCCCTCAAGGGGAGGGTAATGCTCAACCATTCTTATTTTAACATATTGGTGACGAAGATGCCATACAAACTATCTCATTTATTCCACAATTTTTTAAACATTTTATCATTTCTTCAAACGTAGAACCTGTTGTGCAAATATCATCCAGTATCAAAACAGGCAAGCCTAAATCCTTACTCTTATCAACCTCAAACGCTTCAGCCAAATTAACCAATCTTTCTTTGCGCGTCAATTTGTACTGTGGTTTTGTGTCTTTTATTCTTTTTATTAATTCAGAATTCGGAGTCAATTTTGTCATTTTACAAAATTCTTCAACAACAAGTTCCATGTGATTATATTTTCTTTTTTTAATTCTATTTACGTGCAAAGGTACGGCTACAACCTGAAATTCACGAGTGTCACCAAGTTTTTCCCAATATTCATAAAGAAATTTTGCAAGATAATGTGCCAATTCTTTTTGGTTATGATATTTTAAACCTCTAATAAGTTTTTGCAAATTTTTGTCATAAGTTCCTGCACAAAAAATATTAACGCCATTAATGATTCTTTGCGCGCGAATATCACAAAACGAAAGTTCGTCATAGCATTTGGGGCACATTTTTACAGAATATTTGGAAGAAGAGCAAAAATAGCACTTCTTCCTATAAATCAAATCTAAAAGTGAGAATAGAAATTTTTTGATATCAACCACAGTTAATTCCTATTTTCGCACGATAAGCGTAATGTCATTAAACACAACAAAAATCATTAAAATAATTAACAATGAGAAAAAGACTGTAGAAATTACTTCAATAACTTTTTCATTAAGCGGTTTGCCCATTATTTTTTCTATGATTAAAAACATTATATGTCCGCCGTCAAGTGCAGGAATTGGCAAAAAGTTTAAAATTGCAAGGTTCATAGAAATTAATGCAGCAAGCAAAATACCGGAAGATTTACCGCTTTTATCAATCATATCTCCACCGATTTTTGTAATTGCAACTACCCCATGCATATCTTTAAGCGGAATGTTACCTGTAAACAATTGACCTAAAGAGTACATCATCATATACGTATTGTCCCAAAGATATGTACAACTTTCTTTAACAATACTTACAGGAGTTGTTGTTTCAATCATTGTTTGTTTTGCACCTAAACCAATACCTATAATTCCTTTTTCATCAGGATAAATCGGATTAAGTTTAATTTGTTGTCCATTTCTTTCGACTAATAAATTAATCGGGTGAACTCCGTTTGAAAGAACTTTTGCAACATCATACATTGTAAATTGTCCATTTGAGGTGTAAACGGTTTTACCTTTTACAACTTTTGCAAGTTCTTTCAAATTATCATCAATTTGGAAACCTTCTTTTTTGAAATATTTTGCGCCTTTGAGCGCATATTTATCCATTGTTACAACATCTTCATCCAATTGTTCTGGAAGTCTAATTGCGATTCCATCAGGTATGATTTCATCTTTTGCAAGTCCTGGGTTAAGTTCTTTTAATCTTGTAAAATTCTTATCAACAGTAGCTTCCGTAATGATACCATTGTCTTTAGCGCTATTTTTAACAATTGTAATAAAAGAATATACATTATTAATCTCACAATCGTTAACTTTTAAAATTCTATCGCCCTTTTGCAAGCCGGAATTCCAAATGCTGGCTTCTTTAGGAGCGCTAATCTCTCCGGCATAGATTTCGTAATTACCTGAAGGCAATTTATGAGATACAATCGCGACTAAAATTACTAAAGCAATTGCGCAAATTACATTCGCAATAACGCCTGCTGATACTACAATGGCGCGCTGCCATGCCGGCTTATTCGCAAATCTTTCAGGAGAATCTTTAGGTAAATCACAATCTTTTTCATCATCAGGAAATGAAACATATCCACCTAATAAGAATGCATGTACTAAAACTTCAACATCACCTATTTTTGTCTTGAATAATGTTGGCCCAACCGGCAAACCAAAACCGAATTTATCAACTCTAATTCCGCAAGCACGTGCTGCGATAAAATGTCCGGCTTCATGTACAAGAATTAGTAAGCTTAATAACAAAATCATTATAATAATAGACATCAAAATTTCTCCTCTTGTACGTTAAATTTTACCATAAATTATAAAAAAATCGGTTCACCTTAATAATGTAAACTTTTGTAACAAAAAGGCAAGTTTTTCTGAAAAAATGTTTTACATGTAATATAAGGTAAAAATGTGTGGAGGTTTTATATGTCTTATATTTCTTTTTACGGAAGTGGTGAAACAGCAGGTAGCATGGCAAAATTTCAAAAAAGCGAAACTGCCGGAAGCATAGCCAAAATGCCTAAAGGTGAAACAGCCGGAAGTGTTGGGCATGATCAGGGTATTCAAAATGGTTCTGTTACAATTCCTACAAATACATTAACAGAAGATACGATTAGTTTTCGCGGGCATGATGACAAAAAAGAAACATCAATTACAAAAACTTTATTAGCAGCCGGAATTGTAACAAGTGCGACTATTGCAGCTTTAGGTTATGCACATAAAGCCGGATGGGTTGCAAAGCTTGGTGATGGTAAAGTAAAAGATTGCTTGAATAAAGTTACAGGCAAATGCCATGATTGGTGTCATTCAACAAAGGATTTTTGTGTAAAACAATACGAAAAAATAAAAGAATATTTTACTAAAAAGTCATAAGTTTAATCTTCTGAAATTCTGAACCAGTTTACAAATCTGTTAAATAAGGTATTTTCAGGAATATCTTTTTCTGAGATTTCAGGTTCATCTTTGGTTTCAAACAAAATTTCATCAGGTTGTTCTTCATCTTTTCTTTCAAACATATCTTCATCGGGTTCATTTTTATTTTTTTTCTTTTGTTTCATATACATTCCGCCGCCGCCAAGACCTCCACCGTCTTTGTAAGCGGCTTGAGCTTTGTTTATTGGGTTGATATTACTATTAAAATCAAAAGACATTTTTATAATCTCAATTGTACGTTGCATTTATATTATAAACTATTTTACAACTTTTTCTAGTGTTTTTGTGATAAAATCGTCTTGTCGAGGTATATATGAAGAAATTTTTTGGTCTAAGTTTAATATTTTTAATGTCAGCAGTTGCTACTTTTGCTAGTGATATGCGTTTTGTACAAGTTACAGATGTAAGATATGATTCTGCCGGTAAAAATGAAATTTTTGCAAAAACTATCAAGGATATCAATAGGCAAAAAAATGTTAAGTTTGTAGTTTTTACAGGCGATAATATTAATAAGCCAGATAAACAAGATTTGGACGGTTTTTTAAAGGAAGTAAAAAAACTTAATTGTCCTTATTATATTGTTATTGGTGATAAGGATGTTAACAAACATAAAGATTTGAGCAAGAAGCAATACATAAAAGAAATTCAAAAACAAACAAAAAAATATAAATATGAACATCCTAATTACATGTTTGAATATAATGGCGTTGTATTTTTTGTCGTAGATGGCGCTAAAGATGTTATTCCAGGTACAAATGGATACTTCAAGGATGATACTATGATTTGGCTCAATAAAGAATTGGGGATGCATGAAAAACAACATGTAATTATATTCCAGCATTTTCCTTTGATTCCACCAAGCGACAAAGAAACTTATTATACTTCTAAGCCGGAAAATTATATGATGCTTTTGCATTTACACAAAAATGTAAAAGCTGTAATTTCCGGACACTTTGGAGTAAATAGCGAAAAACATTTTGACGGTGTTTCGCATATTACAACTTCCGGATTACCATATTATAGAATTATTGATTTAATGGATTACGATACTGATAAACCGACAATTTGGGCTGAATTAAAGGAAGTAAGGTAATAATTTAAGCTGTTTTTCTTGTTTTATAATTAATTTATTAAGTCGATATGGCGAAATTGGTAGACGCGCATGATTCAGGTTCATGTGGAGAAATCCTTGGGGGTTCAAGTCCCCCTATCGATAGTTTTTATTGCGATGATTAATAAATTTGTCAGAGATGTAACACAATACATATTGTGTTACATTTTATCATATTTTGCAAAATTAGTGAAGCATCTATACTTATTCAAAAGCCCCCACTCGCATTCGTAGCTTTCGACAAACCCTCAAGCACGACTGTGGCCTCCCCTATAAAGGGAGGCAATCCCTCTCCACGGGGGAGGGTAAAATTTCAAGTTGAGCTGTGCGAAACTTAGAAATTTGGGTGGGGGCTGATTTCGAGTTTATAATACCCTCTCTAGAATTTCTAAATTCAAGGGCTTAAACATACATAATTTTGCGCCCTTTCATTAAAAAATTCTTTCTCTCCCAAGGAGAGAGTTGTCGTTTGCCTAATAAAAACAGTAGCAATGTAACACAATATGTATTGTGTTACATTCTTGACCAAAATATTGGGAGTGCAAATGGGAATTTTTAGCAAAAACAGAAACAAGTACAAAAATTTAAGAAAAGCGGGTTATATAATCGGTGAGCATACTTACGTTGGCAAGCATACCGGTTTATGCGCACCGGACAAAATAAAAATTGGCGATTATTGTTGTATTGCAAATAACGTATTCTTTAACCCATCAACACATCCAACTAATTGGCTTTCGGTTCATCCGTTTCAATTTAGAAAAAAACTCGATGCACGACTTTATGGTGATTTTCCTGAAAATTCTAATCCACTAGACTTTAACGAAGTACCCAAAAGTATTGAAATCGGAAATGACGTTTGGATAGCAGAACACACATTTATCATGGGCGGAGTTAAAATTGGTGACGGAGCAATTGTTGGAATGAATGCCGTTGTGACAAAAGATATTCCGCCATACGCAATTGCTGTCGGAGTTCCGGCAAGAGCTGTGAAATATCGTTTTCCACAAGAAATAATTGCAAAACTTCTTGAACTTAAATGGTGGGATTTACCGTACGAATTCATTCTAACTTTGCCATTTGATAATATTAATGAATGTATCTCCAAAATAGAAGAGTATCGTAAAAATTAATCGGATAAATTATTCGCTTTACTTCTAATTTTATTGCCAAGTTATTGAAATAAATTCTTGTAAATGATACACTAAATTTCAGGAGAGTAAATAAGGAGTAAAATATTTATGGTCTGTTTAACATCAAAGAAAGCTGACGCTAAACTTGTGTCAGAAGCACTAAAAGCACTTGGCAAAGATAATTTTGCGCTAATTATTCATGGAAGCAGTTTCCCATCTAAAGATGGTGAAGATACCGGATTTGGAACATTCAATTCTGAATCAGGTCACGAATTAATCGACTATGCTCATGGAATTTTTAACGCAATTCAACTTGGACCTGCTGGTAAAACAAAGAGTTCAGACTCTTCACCTTATACAGGTACAATTTTCTCAGGCAATCCTTTGTTTATTGACCTTAAACAATTGACTGAAAAAAAATGGGACAATATTCTTTCTCAAGAAACTTTTGAAAAAGTTGTTGCCGGTAACCCTAACCAAAACCAAGGCAAAACAGCTTATTCATATATAATGAAGGCTCAAAATGATGCTCTAAAAGAAGCTTGGAATAATTTTAAACAAATCCATGGCGGACTATTCGGTTCTCCATTGAAAAAAGATTTCGAAAAATTCAAAAAAGAAAATGCTTTCTGGTTGGATAACGACTCTTTATATGAAGCACTTTCTATCGAAAACGATAACGACTTCTGGTACACTTGGAAAAACGAATCAGACAAAAACTTGATGAATCCAAAATCAGAAGAAGAAAAGAAAGCTGCAGAAGCTAGAATTTCAGACATCAGAAAAAAATACGAAGATGAAATAGAATTCTACAAGTTCTGCCAATTTGTTTTAGAAATTCAAAACGAAGAAACTAAGAAATTTGCTTTATCAAAAGGTATCAAAATGATTGCAGACCGTCAAGTTGCATTTTCAGACAGAGATGCTTGGGCTTATCAATCATTGTTCTTGGAAGGCTGGTACTTAGGCTGCCCTCCTGATTACTTCTCAAAAGACGGTCAAGCATGGGGCTTCCCTGTAATGGATCCTGACAAAATGTTCAACGCTGACGGTTCTTTGGGCGAAGGCGGTATCTTGATGAAAAACCTTTACCACAAAATGTTCAAAGAAAACCCTGGTGGCGTAAGAATTGACCACATCGTTGGCTTGATTGACCCTTGGGTTTATAAAGTTGGCAGAAAACCAATGTGTGAAGAAGGCGCAGGAAGATTATATTCTTCTCCTGAACATCCTGAACTTTCAAGATATGCAATTGCAAGAAATGAAGATTTAGACTGGTCACTAGAAGCTGATAAAGAAAAAAGAGTTAAAACTTTATCAGAAGAACAAATCAAACTTTACGGCAGATTGATTGAAAAAATCGTTATTGCAGCAGCAAAAGAATGCGGTATGGACAAAAACGCAATTGTTTGTGAAGATTTGGGTACTTTAACAAATCCTGTTGACGCTGTAATGAAAAAATACGAACTTCAAGGTATGAGATTAACTCAGTTTGTAGTTCCTGAAAAACCTGAACATCCATACAGATGTAAAAACATCACAGAACATGTTTGGAACATGGTTGGAACTCACGACAACTTACCGATTTCTATGTGGGCAGAAAGCATGATTAACACTCACGAAGGTTATTTACACGCTAAAAACCTTGTTGAAGATTTGTTTGCTGAAGCTGAAAACAAAGATGATATCATTGTTAGACTTACTCAAGATAAAGAATATTTGAGATTTGTTAAATTAACAGAAATCTTTGCATCAAAAGCAAGAAATGTTCAAATGTTCTTTACTGATTATTTCCAAATCAATGATGTATACAATAGACCCGGAACATCTGGCGACCAAAACTGGTCACTTAGACTTCCAAATAATTATCAAGAGCTTCAACCAATTGATTTGCACGCATTATTAAAAGCTGCAATTATTGCAAGAGGTAAAGAATTTGCGTCAAAACACGCAAGCTTGATTGAAAAATTAGGTTAGATTATTAAAATATTAATAAAAAAGAATGTCAGAATAAACAATCTGACATTCTTTTTTATTATAAACATATTATTTATGTAAAGTTTTGTTACAAAACTCTATTCGCTTGAAATTTCACTGTATTTCCATACTTTATATATATGTAAGATATAAAGATGCGAGTATAAAAGATGGCTGGTTTACTAAACATATTACAAAGCAATCAAGCTACAAAAGGTGTTGCCAAATATAATGCCGCAAATAATAACGGCAAGCACACCGTTTTGGGTTATACACTCGCAACCGGATTTCCATCTCTTTTTATGGCTGTTTCAAATAAAATTGAAACTAGAACTAATGGTAATGGCGGAAGCGAAGCATCCGACAGTTCAAAAAGTTTTAATAAACAAAGAAAAGGATTAGAAAAACAACTTAATGAAGCATTGAACAAACTTGGAATTCAAGACCCACGTCAAATAAATGAAACTGTTAGCGAAGCACAAAATAGAAGTCAAGCAAGAATTGCGGACGCTCAAGCTGCTGTAGATATATTCAAAAATGGAACAGATTCTTATTCCCAACAAATCAATAAACTAAGAACGCAACTAACAACGTCAACTGACACTGAAAATAGTACTTTTATACGAGAACAAATAAACGCATTAGAAACAAAAAGAACTCAAGCAAAAGCTGATGCCGAAACAAATTTAAAGAATACAGAAACCACTGAAACAGCAAAAATTAAAGAAATTCAAGAAAATGCAGAAAAAGCTTATGAAATTTTCCAAAAACTATCAGAGCTTATAGATTTACCAGACGATGACAGTGATTATGTAAAAGAAAAAAATGAAACTTTACACGAATTTAATAACCAACGTACAATTTTCTTAACTAGCACCGACTCAACAGAGAAAAAGAATGCAGCTCGAAAAATTAAAGAAATGGCTGAAAATACTAATAATCAAAATGATAGAAATATACAAAGCACTTATCGATTACTAAGAGTCAGAATCGACAAATGTTTACAACAATAAAAAAAATTACCCCTATAAATTTACCCATCTTACAATCTTACATTTAAAAAAAGTTTATAGCTCGCAATAGCGAGCTTTTTTTTGTAAGATATAATTATGGATAAAAAAGAATTACGAAAATGGGCAAAAGAACAAGGCAAGCTTCGTGAAGCTTGCAGTTATAAAATTGTTAACGAATTACGAGCAAGCGAAGTTTATAAACAAGCATGTAATATTTTAATTTTTTATCCGTTAAAAGGTGAAGTTAATTTGCTTGAGCTTTTAAATGACAAAGATAAAAATTTCTATTTACCCAGAATTGAAGGCAAAAATTTACTTTGTTGTCCTTTTGAAAAAGGTGATAAATTATGTTCTTCTTGTTTTAAAACAAAAGAGCCTGTGTCAGAAGAAGTAGAAAAAAATCAAATTGATTTGGCTATTATTCCTGCTTTGTGTTGCGATAAAAACAATTATCGCTTGGGTTATGGTGGTGGATTTTATGATAGATTTCTTCGTGATTTTAAAGGCAAAAAAGTTGTTTGTTTACCACAAGAATTGATTGTTGATACAATTTATCCGGATGAATTTGATATTCCTGTAGATTTTGTTATTCTTGCGATATAATTACAAAAGGGCGAATTGTTTCGCTAAAATCAAGGAGAAAACAATGGAATTTAAATCAAAAATAAAAACAATCGAATGGATTGATACGTATTCAAAAATGGTAGATCAAACAGTTGTACCTTATGAATACAAGTTTGTAAACATTACAACGGGCGAAGATATGTTTAATGCTATCCGCAACATGATAGTTCGTGGCGCTCCCGCAATCGGAATAGCCGGCGCACATGGCGTAATTTTGTTTGCACAAGAAGGCGCAAAAGAAATCACATCAAGAGATGAATTTGTAAACTGGTTGCTTGAAAAAGCCGAATACATGAAAACTTCACGTCCGACTGCCGTAAATTTGATGTGGGCTGTTGAAAAACAAGAAGAAGTTATCAGAAATTCTAAATCCGATATCAACGGGATTATTGCAGAATTAAAAACCAATGCAATTAAATTAGAAAATGAAGATATTGAAATCAATAAAAAAATCGGCGATTTTGGTGCAGAAGTTGTACCAAAAGGCGCTACAATTCTTACACATTGTAATGCTGGCGCATTGGCAACTGTTGGATACGGCACTGCGCTTGGCGTAGTTCGTTCAGCATTTGCAAAAGATAACACTATTCAAGTTTTTGCAGATGAAACTCGTCCGCGCCAACAGGGTGCAAGAATTACAACCTTTGAGCTTGCGATGGACGGCATTCCTGTAACATTGATTACAGACGGAATGTGCTCTTATTTTATGAGCAAAGGTATGATTGATATGGTTGTAGTTGGTGCTGATAGAATTGCTGCAAATGGTGATACAGCAAATAAAATCGGAACTTATACTGTTGCAATTGCTGCAAAATACCATAATGTTCCATTCTATATTGCAGCTCCACTTTCAACAATTGATACATCCATTAAAACAGGGGCAGAAATTCCGATAGAAGAACGCTCGCACGAAGAAGTTACACACATCAATGGTAAACGTATTTGCGCAGAAGGTATTAATGTAATTAACCCAGGATTTGACGTAACTCCACACGAATTGATAGCAGGTATTATTACAGAAAAAGGTATTTTAAGACCGGATTATAATAAGTCTATCGCAGAAGCGTTTTTGAAATAACTAAGTGGGTTGTAAGAAGTTGAAAATTGTTTGAAGGGAATAAGGTAATGAGGGAATAAGTGGTTTTAAGTATTTTAATTTTAAAATTGAGTTTATTAAGCGCATTTTCTAAAAAAAATAATCTAAAATCTCTTATTCCCTTATTGCCCTATTACCTTATTCCCTTAGAAGAAGTCTATGTTAAACGAAATTTTTGCAATTTTTATCGGTGGCGGTTTGGGCGCTGTTTTAAGGTACTTAGTAACACGATTTTCGCATCATCTTTGCGGATTTCCGCATATAGGTACTTTTTTGGCAAATATTTTAGGCTGTTTGTTTATTGGGTATGTTTTTGGATTAACTATGGACAAAATCCAACTTTCTAACGAAGTAAAACTATTTATTACAGCCGGATTTCTTGGTGGTTTAACGACTTTCAGCACTTTCAATAATGAAACATTTTGCTTACTAAAAGAAGGTAAAATTTTCTTAGGCGCAGGTTATATGACATTAAGTTGTCTAACCGGACTTCTGTTTACATACTTAGGATATCGTCTGGGCAGGTAACTTACTTTTAATTTTCCCCTAAAGGCTTGACGTCTGTTGAAAAAAAGTATAAAATGTATGCATGGCATAAGCAAAATATAATGCCTAGGTTATTAATTATTTAGGAGAACAATCATGTACCAAGACGAAAAGCTTATTTGTGAAGATTGCGGTTGTGAATTTGTATTTACAGCTGGCGAACAAGAGTTTTATGCAGAAAAAGGTTTAACAAATAAGCCAAAAAGATGCCCAAACTGCAGAAAGGCTAAAAAACAACAACATCGTGGTAAAAAGAAAATGTTTGATGCAGTTTGTGCAAAATGCGGAAAACAAACTCAGGTGCCATTCAACCCAACTCAAGGTAGAGATGTTTTATGCAAAGAATGTTTTGATGCAGCTAAACAACAAGCAGTTTAAATAAAATTTAATAAAAAGAACCGACTGACAAGTTTTATATCAGTCGGTTCTTTTTTGTTATTTTTAATCTAACATCTTATCTTGTTTAATATCTTGTTTTAAATGATAAATCAAATATTCTTCGCTATTTGCAGGTTTATAATTAGGGTTTGTTTGACTTCTAAAGAATTCTTTAGGCGATTTAATCATTTGCATCAAGTTCTTTCTTTCTTGGGCTTGTTGAAGCTCTTGATATTCACTTATTTTTTTAATTGCCTTGCCCATTTTACCCATTAGTGCAAATCCTGATACCTTATTATTTTCATGGTTCATTGCACTACCAATTGCTTCATTAAACCAGATATTTAATAATGACTCAAATGATTTTTCAGCTGATGTTCTTGCCTTTTCTAAGTTTAATTGACTATCCCCAGGCATGATTTTCAAATCTTTCATTATATTAGAAGTTAATTTAATGATTTCTGTGTTATTCATTGTATTTAATCTTATATTTGAATCAAAGAATACTTTATCCAAAGCTTCTTGTAATTTCTTTTCGGCTTCTTCTTTTGTCAGTTTGCTTTCTGCCAAATTAGCATCTTCTATAAAATATTTTGCTAAATCTTTAGTGTCGCCATGTTCTATGAATTGTGTTAATCTCATTGAACGCGCAGCTTGTTCTGCTGTTAAATCAATTGTATTACCTGTATCAATAAGCGTAAACACTTTGCCTTTTCGTTCTTTTAATGCTTTTACGTCAATAAAGATATTGCCCGGATGGATATCAGCGTGAAGAGTTCTTCCTTTTGCATCAGTTTTGTATAATTGCTCGATAAGAACTTTCATATATTCATCAATCATATAATCAGTATCTTTTTCTGTTAGCATAATATCTTTATATTTTGTGCTTAATTTTTCTTTTTCTGATTTTAAGAATTCTAATCGTTGGCGATATATTGCTTTGTCTTTTTCATTTGTAGTCTTGCTTATTATTTTTTCTATGTACCTGATATTTGAGTCAATGTTGTTTAATTCCATTAATTTTTTCAAATTAATCCCTTCTGCTTTTTCCATTACATAAAGCCCGTCTTTTACTTCAATAGGTTTTACAACTCGAGCTGTCTGCGTGAAATTAACAAGCTTTTTAGCCGCATTCATTTCATTTTCAAAATCAATTTCTTTTTTGATACCGTTTGCCAAATCTTCAATATTTTTTATTAAATATTGTTTTTCAGCATCTGTTTTACCGGCTTGAGCATTAATTATATCAATAAATTTTTGTTTATCTCTATCAATTTTGCTTGCATCAATGCCTTTTTTAAGCATTTTCACGCAAACTTCTTTTCCGTCCAGAGCTTCTACTAAATATGTTTCAGCAATTGTACCTGTGCCCATATTTACTTTAACTTTATAATTCTTACCAAGTTTTGCTTGAATTTCTTTTGTAGCTTCTTCCAATGTTCTTGTTGCTGGACAATTGTCTTGCATAGCTTTTGCTAATGAATCATTTGATTGAATTTGTTTTAATTTAACAGCAAAAATATTTTCATCTGATAAAGCTTGAATTTTTTCATTAATAGAAAGACCTTCTCCGATTTTAGAAGTTCTACTTTCTAAAATTTCTTTAACTTTCGGACTTTCAAACATTAAGTCGTTTAATTGTTGGTAAGTGGTTTTTCCACCATAAGGATTCTCAAGCAATTCTTTGTGACTATTAATCTTATTGAAAGCGCTTTCTAAATTTTTATCAAATATGGCAGAAAATCTACCTTTTTTAGCCATAGGAATAAGGGTTGCTGCGCCTAATGCAACTTGCGTAACTCCGTCGTCAACAAAACTGTTAGCATAACCTTCCAACGACTTGTCATTATGTCTTGAGCCGACAAAATGTCTGTTTAAACTGTTACCCAAGAAATATGCAGGAATGCCGGCAATTGCACCACCAATTACTGATAATGGCATCATTGCGCCATTTATTGCGCCGGAAACAAAGTTTCTGAAATTTGATGCTAGTTTGTTATTACGATGTTCTTTCTTATAAGCTTTATACATCATTTTATCGCGTGGAGTTCTTGCACCATTGAAATCTTTTTTGTCCGTTTTAAATTCTTCTGAACCAATACGATTTAATTGCAATAAATGCATTTTTACGCCACCACCAACAAAAGCTGCCATACCAGCCGTAAAAACTGCTAATTTAGTTTTGGATTTTGCCATGTATGCAAGTGATTTACCGACAACTTTTTTAAATGTTTTTAAATTTAAACCACCGCCTGCAGTTTCTACCGCATCAATAAGTTTATTGTTGCTGCCAAATTTTTCGTTCAATTGTTTACCGGCATGGTGCAATTTTGCTTCATTTCTTAAACCAAAATAAGTTAATCCTGCAGCACCTACAGAGAACAAATCACCCAAAGCTTGAGCAGAAGTCTCTTGAGAAGCATTATATCTCTTAACAGTATTTGCAAAATCATTTTGTGAAATTTCTCCACGCTTTACTTTTGCTAAATCGGCTTCTACTTTTTTAGAACCAATACCTAAGCCTGTTGCGTTTTTAATTTTATTATACAAACGTTCAATCAAACCTGTATTTTTACGTTTTTCTCTTTTCCAATAAACGTCATAACCCGAAATTTGTCGTCTCGGATATTGCGCAACTTGCCTTTGAAGCACTTGATTATTAATAGTTTGTGGAATATTTGTTTGTGCTTGCAAATTTGCTGTCGAAATTTCAGTCATAATAATCCCTTTTTTTCAATCTTACTTACCATGATAAAGTCTCAAACAAAATAAAAATTGCTATTTTAAAAGCATTAAACACAATCAAATCAGAAAAATCCAATAATACTAGTAATTTCAGGGTTTACATTTGTTAACAATGTTTATTTGTAAGTATTTTGCTTTTTAATAAAATATCTGTACCATATTTTTCAACTTCATAAACAGAAAAATTTTTTGCTTGCGAAATCTTGTTGATTTTTGAACCGTTAAAACAACTCATGCCGGAATTATCATTCAAAATTTTAGGCGCGATAAATTGATAGATTTCATCAATCAAATCCTCTTTAAGCATTGCACCTGCTAGAATTCCACCGCACTCTACAAACACTGTATAAATACCTCTTTGGTATAATTCTGCCAAAACAGACTTTAAATCTAATTGTTCATTTTTTAGTGGTGTGTTTTTTTTTGATGCAATATAAATTTCGCCTTGGTTAAAAATCTGAGCATTTTTATCAATTCTCAAGTCTTTATCCAATATGCATTTAAACTTGTGCTCCATCTTGGGATTATCAGCAATAACCGTATTTGAACTTGTCATTATGCAATCAAATTCTTGACGCATTCGATAAACTTCTTTTCTTGCTATATCTCCTGTAATCCATTTAGAATCCCCATTGAAAGTTGCAATTTTACCGTCCATTGTAGTCGCAGTTTTTAATACAACGTAAGGCAAATTTTTTGTTATATTTTTTATAAAAACTCGATTTAAAAATTCAGCTTCATTTTCGAGAACAAAATCTACTTTTATACCTGCTGTTTTTAATTTAGAAATTCCGTCTACTTTTGGATTGACATCTTTCATTCCAATAACTACACGGCTTAATTTTCGTTCTATAATTAAGTCGACGCAAGGCGGAGTCTTGCCAAAATGAGAACAAGGTTCAAGATTTACATACAAAGTTCCGCCCTCAGCTTCATTATTTTTCAATTTCAGCAAAGCATCACGTTCTGCGTGGTTTTTGCCGTATTTTTTGTGGTAACCTTTTGAAACTACCTTTCCATTTTTATTAAGAACTACACAACCGACCATAGGATTCGGCAGAACTTTACCTTTTCCTTTTTTTGCAAGTTCAAAACATTTTTTCATGTACTTTTCATCAAGATTTTCCATAAATTAATCCTTGCATTTATCAAATTTAAAGCTTGCAATTATTACGGCAATAATCATAAACAGACAGCCTAAAACTTCTTTGTGAGACATAACTTCACCAAGAATAAAAGTGCCGCCAAGAACCGCAAAAACAGACTCTAAACATAAAATCAATGAAGCGACTATTGGCAATGTATATTTTTGACCATAAATTTGGAATGTATAAGCAACCCCACAAGTTAAAATTCCTGCAAATAAAAGTGATGCTTTAGCATTCAAGATTGTCGTAATAGTAGGATTTTCAAATGCCCACATCAAAAGTGATGATAAAATACCAACTACAAAAAATTGAGTACAGCAAGCTTTTGCGGGATGCACACGCTCTGAATAATAATTTACAACCATAATATGCAAACCGTAGAAAAATGCTCCAACAAGAAGTAAAAAGTCATATATATTGAAGCCGCTGCCAGCTTTATAACAAAGCAAGTAGAGTCCTATTACGGCTAAACTAATACTTAAAATTATTGTCTTTCGAAGTTTTTCACCTAAAAGAATTGAAATAATCGGAACAAAAATGATGTATAAAGCGGTAATAAATCCTGATTTGCCTGCGGTAACAAATTGCATACAATATTGTTGAATGCTCATTGCTATAAATAAGACCAAACCACATCCGATTCCGGCACGTGCCAGATTAATATGTTGATATCGTTTGAGTCTTTGAGTTCTATTATCCGGCTTTGAAAATTTAAACCAAGCAATTACCGGCAGTAAACTAAAACCGCCCAAAATACTTCTAACCGCATTAAAAGTAAATGGGCCTATATGTTCCATTCCTTCTCTTTGTGCAACAAAAGACAAGCCCCATAATAGAGCTGTAATTAACAAAGCAATATTACCTAATAATTTGTTCTTCATAACGATAATTTAGCATAAAAAAGGGGGGATTGCATGTCATAACTACCTATAAATTACCATTTCAGTATAAGGAAGTTCCGAAAAACCACATTTTGCATAAACATGACAAGCATGAGCATTTTCTTTTTCTACTTCTAATCTAAAAATTACATCAGGATTATGTAATTTTATATATTCAATAAATTGCGGAATTATTTTTTGACCTCTAAATTCGGGTTTTAAATACAAATCTTCAAACCAAAAACAAGGTTTACCAAATTCGGTTGAAAAACTTTTTGCAATCATTGCATAACCCATAATAGTTTCATCTTGCGTAAAAACATAACCATCCAAATATGGTGAATTATTTATACATGTTTCAAAATCTTTATTAAAAATTTCGTCACTTCCATTGGTAAATACAAGTTCAGATGAATAAAAAATTTTCATCATTGAAAGAATTTCTGACTTATCTTCAAATTTCATTTTTCTAATATTCATGTTATTATTCTAGTATATGTAAATCGGTTTTACAAGCGAACTCTAAGAGGAGTTTTATTTTGGGAAGAATTGTTCAACTATCAAAAAATGTTATAAACCAAATAGCAGCAGGGGAAGTTATTGAGCGTCCGTTTTCTGTTGTAAAAGAACTTGTGGAAAACTCAGTAGACGCAGGAGCGACAAGAGTTAGTATAGAAGTTTCTAATGAATGCAGAAATTTGCGCGTTGCGGATAACGGTTCAGGAATTCATCCTGATGATATTTTATTAGCGTTTTCTAAACACGCAACAAGCAAAATCGCAACGGGCGAAGACTTGTATGCCGTAAAAACAATGGGTTTTAGAGGTGAAGCTTTAGCAAGTATTATCTCAATTTCTAAACTAACCTGTATAACAAGAACAAAAGATTTTGATTACGGAACAAAAGTAGAATGCGAAAATTCTGAAGTCAAAAAAGCTCAAACAGGTTGCGCTATCGGAACGATTATGGATATTAGAGATTTATTTTACAATCTTCCTGCAAGGTTAAAATTCTTGAAATCTCCAAAAACAGAATTTGCATATATTAGCGAACTTATACAATCACTTGCGTTGGTTCATCCGGATGTTGCTTTTGAACTTAAAAATAATGGCAAAGTTACGCTAAAAACCACAGGACAAAACGATTTAGCGCAAACTGTAAAAGAAGTTTTTTCGGATGAAGTTGTTAAGAATTTGCGTCCGGTTTTAAAAACAGATAAGATTTCTAATCTAAAAATTTCGGGCTTAATTAGCACTCCTGATTATACGAGAGCGAGTAAAAAAGATTATTATATGTACGTAAATTCTCGTATTGTTAAATGCCCGATATTCCAAAAATCCGTTGATATGGCGTATAAAAATCTTATCGGTTCGCGCTATCCGTTTATTATTTTGAACTTGGAAATTCCTCCGGAAGATGTAGACGTGAACGTTCACCCGACAAAAAAAGAAGTTCGTTACAAAAATCCGAACCAGATTTTCAACTTTATCCATTCAGCGATTGATATGGCGCTATCTGGCTATGTGGAAAAAGAACAACCGCAAGTAATTCAAGAAGAAACGGTAGAACAAGCAGAATTACAACTTGAAGTTCAGCAAGAAATTAAGCAATCGCAAGTTGTGAATCAAACTCGACCTATGATGAGTTTTCAACCGCAAAATTCTGATGATGTTTATGTAAGCAATAACCAGAATTTGGGCTATGTTTTTGAAGAACCTAAAAAAGAAGAAACGCCAAAAACTTCTGTTATCAAGGAATTCCCAAAACACGAACAAACAAGATTTGTTGCGTCAAGTGTTCCGGAAGTCGAAGATGTGATAATAGGTCAGTACAAAAAAACGTATATTCTGATTGAAAAAGAAGAGGGTTTAGAAATTGTTGATCAACATATCGCAGAAGAAAGATATATTTATGAAAAGCTTAAACAGTCTAAGAATATTGACTGCCAGCTTTTGTTTATTACGGATGTGCTTGAAGTCTCACCAAGCGATAAAGAACTTTTAGAACACAATCGAGATAAACTTTCTAAATTCGGGTATGAAATCGAATTTATGTCAGACCACGAAGTAATTTTCAAAAAAGTTCCGCAAATTTTATCAAAAGTTGCGCCGAAAGAAATTTTGGCGGATATTTTGGAAAACATTTCCGGTGATATTGATAACATTGAAGAAAAAATCTTGATTACAACATCTTGTAAAGCTGCCGTAAAGGCGAATACATATTTGAATATGTTTCAAATGCAAGAAATTATTAAGAATTGGCGCAAGTGTGAAAAACCGTTTACTTGTCCGCATGGCAGACCGATTTCACATATAATTGAGCACAAAGATATCGCAAAATTTTTCCAGAGAAATAAATAAAGTTATATTTAATAAATTGTTGCAAACGATAAAAAGAATTCAGAAATAACATTAATCAACATTGGCAAAATCCAAATCATAATCGCAGCGCCGAATACAGGTTTGAACAAGAAACTTAATTGGAAAACGTTTACTTGTGGCGCGGTTTTAGAAATTACACCAAGAATAATATCTTGCCCTAATGTTGCTAAAAGCACCGGAGAAGCTATTTGCAAGCCCATATAGAGTACATTAGAAGTGGTTGTAACCAAGTGGTCCATATTGATAATTTTTTCAAGAGGAATCGCAACAGCGTAGATTGGAAAAATTTCAAAGCTACGCATAAGAGCGTTAATCAACCAATAAAATCCGCCAAGTTCAATAAAAATAAGGATTCCCATAAGTGTAATAATACGGCTCAAAATCGAAGTTTGGCTGTTTGTAGTCGGATCCATTACCATGGCTGATGATAAACCCATTTGAGTGTTAATCATATCACCGCCAGCTTCAATCGCCAAAATCAAAAGTTGTGCAATATATCCAATAATCGCACCAACTGCAAAGTTTAAAAGCAAAAGTAAAAGCGGTGAAATATCCGCCGGTGGCGTCGCTGGTTTAAGAATAGGAGTAATCATAACAGTAAGAATAAACACAAACGCTAATTTAACAAGTCCTGCAATTTCTTTACGGTTAAAAATCGGAGCAAAACGCACAAATCCCAACAAACGCGCAAAAACGATTATGCCCGCTGAAAACCAGTGGTCAAACTGTGGAAATAAAATTGAGATTTGTTGTATAAAGTTGTCCATTTTTGTAGTGCTTCTTGTATTTTACTTTTTTAATTACAGAATGGAAAATTGAAAGTGGAAAACTATTTATATGGTGCAAAAAATTGCACCCTACAATTTTTAATTAAAATACGTTCAATATTGAACTATGTAATCTTAATAAATTATTTAAAACAATTTTCCATTTTCCACTTTCAATTGTCCATTTGAGAAGGCGGTTCATCCAGCTCATACTCATACTCTTCCGGCGGTTCGTCGATTCCAAGAATGTCAAAACCGTCGACGTCGTCTATTGTTGTTTTATCTGCTTCGACCTTGACAGTAAACATGATTTTATCTTTGTTGTTTTTTAGCACGCAAAACCTTGTTTCGCCTTCTTTGAGCGGACGTACAAGAAGCGTGTTTTTTTCGTTCATTATTGTAAAAACCGGACATACATCAATAATATCGTTGTTTTCGATACTTATATCAGTCAACTTGCCGTCTGCTGTAATAAGGCAAGTTTCGTAGGCGCAAGCTACGCTTGCGCTTAATATAAATATTAATGATGTAATCAGTTTTTTCAAGTTGTTTCCTTTTTATCCTGTTCCCTTCGCCCCTTGTGGGAGAGGGGTTAGGGGTGAGGGGTTTATCCCTCTTTTTAGTGAATCAATTCGTTTTAAATTGTTTCTTGTATTCAATTATCAAACTTTGACTATTCCCTCTCATAGGGAGAGGGTAGAATTTCAAGTTGAGCTGTGCGAAACTTAGAAATTCGGGTGAGGGTTGTCCCTCTTAAGTTTTTGTCAGGCACTGCCTGACCTACTACTATTATTTTGTTATTTTATCCTTTCGTTTGTTGGGAATCTAAATCAATTGACAATTGAAAATGGAAAATTATTTATATGGTGCAAAAAATTGCACCCTACATTCTACTTTCTTTTGTTATTGTCAGGCATTGCCTGACCTACTTTTTCAATTGAAAATTATTTAAAACAATTTTCCATTTTCAACTTTCCATTATCCATTTTCTACCTCCCCAGCATCTTATTAATCTCAACAAAATTTCCCTTTGGCATAGGTGTTTTTGGCGCAGTATCATACTTAATTTTTTGCGCTTTATCTATATAAGGAACTTTACCCGGATTTTTCATAACTTCTTTAACCGTTGGTGCGTTTTTAAAAGAATCCTTCATCTCACCTTCGAAAGGAGTTGTGTATTTATAATAATCCGCAGGAAGCACAAACGCGTCGTTTTTCGGGACAGAATTAAACGCTAATGACATGCCTTCTGTAAAGAAGTTTGTAAGCAGTTTGATAAAACCCATACCGCCTATTACGATAACCAAAAATACAGCAAAGATTTTTGGAGCAGCGGCAATTGTTTGTTCTTGCACCTGAGTAACCGCCTGAATAATACCAACAACCAAACCAATTGCGGCTGCAGTCAGTACGCAAGGCATAGATATCGAAAGCATTACCATAAAGCCTTTTGCAAGATATTCAGTTAGCATTTCCATTTTAATTACCTCTTTTAAGTGAATAGGTCAATAAGTGAATAAGTTCATTTAAGTTATTGCCAATATTGAACTGAGTTAAATATTGAATATATTTTATACGAACTTATTCACCTATTCACTCATTCACTTATTGACTTTTGATTTAGTTATAACTTTGCACCAACCCTTGTACAATCAACGCCCAGCCGTCAACTGCAATAAAGATAAGCAATTTGAACGGTAGAGAAATAATTGTAGGTGATAACATAAACATACCTAGTGCAAGAAGTATGTTCGCAACAACAAGGTCTAATACGATAAACGGAACAAATACAATGAAGCCGATTTCAAACGCAGTTTTTAATTCGCTCAAAATATAAGCCGGTGCAACTTCCCAAATCGTAATATCTTCAGGAGATTTTGGCGGTGTTTTGTGTTTAAGTTCTACAAAAAATGCCAAATCGCTTTCCCTTGTTTGTTTCATCATAAATTCTTTTAAAGGTTTCGAGCCTTCATCAATTGTCGCAATTAAATTTCCTGTTTTTTGATAAGGAATAGAGCCTCTTTCGTACATTTGTTGAAAAACTCCGCCCATTGTGTAAAATGTCAAAATCATACACAATCCAATTGTAACGATTGCAGGCGGTACTTGAACACCCATTGCTGTTTTTAAAAGTGAAAATACAATTGTAAATCTTAAAAAACAGGTCATACAACAAAATACAAACGGTAAAAGTGAAAATAACGACATTACCGTAAGCATTTGTAAAACCGGGTTCATATCTTTTATTACTGAGTCCATTTTTGTGTCCTTATTTGTTTCAAAACTCCAAAATTGTTTTGCGAATGGAAAATGGAAAATGGAAAGTGGAAAATTGTTTTAAATAATTTATTAAGATTATATAGTTTGATATTGAACGTATTTTATTAAAA
>CAKVND010000038.1 GCA_934777245.1 uncultured Candidatus Melainabacteria bacterium
AACCAATGTTACGATAGATAAATTCATCATCTTCATCTGTTGTTATTTCATAACTATCAGCCACAGCTTCAGCTACTTTGTAAACAACAACATCACCATCAATGATTACTGTTCTTGGCATTGAACATCCCTTTCATAATATTTTTGATATTCTTCAGCTGATGTATGTGGGGTTGTATCAATAGCTTGGGCTAATTTTTGTAACGCTGTTCTAGTTTTACCAAGCTCTGATTGATATAAACGCTCTCTTAATGCTAACTTATCATTTAATGTTTGAAGCTCAATAATTTTAACTTTTAATTCTTCTCTTTCATTTATTAAGTTTTGTATTGCTTCTGCTAGAGGGCTAAGTTCAATATTACCTTCTTTGTTTTTAGATACTGAAATATCTGTCATTATTTTTGCTCCTCTTTTCTTCTGAACACCAGCTGTTTAACTTCCTCCCAACAAGAATCACAAACATCAAAAGTTTTAAGACTACTTTTCCCTTCCCCTAATTTAATAATTTTAGGTAAACTCTCGATTTGTGCATCACATATATCACAAAATAACTTTAAAGCCATTATTTATTCTCCTCCAAATATTTAATTGCATTTTTCAAAATCTCTACAACTTCATGAAAATAGCCTAAACCTCTATTACACTGGTCACAGAGTAACCCTCTTATCTCACCAGTTTCCTTGTTATGGTCAACACACAAATATTCACCATCAGGCAATTCTTTGCCACAAATCTTACATTTCCCTTCCTGTTTCTGATAAAACTCCAAATACTGTTCAGGGCTTAATCCATATCTGTATTGCCAATCATAATCTCTACGACATAGCTTACAGTGCCTTGTATTAGGAGCAAACATTGATTCAGGAAGAACCTTACCACACTTGGGGCATTTCTTTAAATTCAATCTTCTGACTCCATTTTATAAACTCCATCTTCACCTTCAATTATTTGTAAAATCTCACAAGCCGTAAAATCAGCTTTTAAATTACAGCTGTTGAGATATTCTTTTATCTTCTCCAGTTTCCGCTCTGCTCGTTTGCGTTGTTTGAAGTTGCAGTTGGGGTTTTCTTTACAAAATCTATGATGAAATTTTGAATAAGTTTCGCCACAGTCATATTCTTTTGCGTTATGTACATAACCGTAACATTCGCTTACATTAACGCCGTCAATTATTATTTCTTTAGTCATTATTCACCTCTAATACCCTTCAATAGAACAACTACTTTGTCTTATTTCAAAGTCTTTTAATAGCCACTTTCTGAATTTCATATATTCAGCTTGTGTTTCTTTTTTAAATCTATCTCTTAAATCACCTATTATTGCTATGCAAACGCTTGTTTGATACTCGCCTTCACTTGTCCAAAGATTATGACCACTTAAAGGCGTAACAAAAACATCTGCGTTGCCTTCGCTTCCTGTTATTTTAGGTGCGTCTTGTAATTTCTTTTCGACAATGTCTTTTATATTGTGTGACTCAATATCTGTTTCTAAATAAATACAAGCTGTAATATGTGTCCAATAACTCATCATTCACCGTCCTTTAAAGCCAAATATCGTTCTCTTGATATCTGTTCATTTGAAAAATTTGACAATCCATATTGACTCTCGTCTACTAAAAAGTCGTAAGAACTCATAATATCGCTTGCCTCATCCTCTGAAATCCTATTAAGATTCGCTAACTCTTTTACAAGTTGTCGGTCTAAAATTGCGTGTTGATTTATCAGTTTAGCCATTTTAAAACTTATTTTTTGTACTTTTGAATTTATCTTTATGAGAATACCTTTGTCAGTTAAATTCTTTTTTAACAAATAGTATTTCATCATTCACCTCTCAAATATTTCTTCAATCGTTCTTCGCCGATTTCTGATTTTGCTACATCTAGAAAGTCTTGGTCTAAACAATAAATAGTGCCTTGACTTAATTTTTCTCTGGCTATATCTTGGTATAATTCTCCACCATTCCAGATGTAAAAGTAATACTTACATTGGAGAAGATTATTCCAATCAATCTTTTCACCTTTATTCAGCCTTCTAGCTATATCCTCAAGTTGGCGTCTTACTAAAATCTTTTCAGCTTCTGCTTCGGCTTGCTCACGAGTTTGAAAGCAGTTGAAGTTTTCAAATCTTTTTATATTATTATCCATTGTTTGTTCAAAAAAAGTATCAACGCCTTGTCCTCTACTATTTACAAACCAATATAACTGATATTCTTTAGGCTTCCACCTCTCATATTCGCATTCTGCCAACATCTTTTCCATATTGGCTAGATGTTCTTTTGTTTTATTGATTTCATTTTGCAGTTCTTGTTTGTTCATTCTTTTTGCTCCTTAATTAAATGGCTTACATCTGTAACATGTTGAGGATATAGGAAGCAATATAGTTCCTCTATCCTTAAGTCTAAAATTCGTTTTAAAAGTTCAAAATTATGTTTATAACAGACTATAATTCCACCTTTGTACTTTGGAATATACTTGCCATCTGTTACCATATCTTGCTTGAAATTACAAAATTTAATAACTAAATCATCACCATCAAATTTGGCTATACATTTTGCTTCAGGTCTTAGGGTACACCAATTAGTGTGATTCACTCTTCCTTCAATTTCTTCTTTATCCATTATTTATTTTTTCTATACTCTTTCATTCTTTCTTTAAATGCTTCTATTTGTTCGGGTGTCATTATCCTTTTTGTTTTCTTAGGATTCTTAAAACCTTTCTTTTCACATTCAGGACAATACTTCCATCTTGGAGGAATTGTAGTAGCATTTGTTAAGTCTTTATCTATCCAAGCATTATTACAATAATTAGGGTCTTTTGCCTCTAGTTTGCTATTCTTGCAAACATGGCAAACATAAGCATTACTCATACTTTATCTTTTCTCCATTCTTTTATCCATAACATAGCAAAGGTTCACCTAAAATCTCCCTCTCTACATTCTGATACCATCTTATATAATGACTTGCTTGCTCTGTCACTTCACCATTTTTTCGTTTCTCAAAAGACCTTCTTATATATTTACAAGCAATTTCATCTAGTAATCGTTCTTCTAAATATTGTTTGAATTTATCATCAGTTAATTCATCTTTGTGGATTAAAGCTTCCGCAGCAAAAATTTCACCTGTACAAAGAACTAATTCTGCCCTTACTCTGCGATAATCTGTGTGCATGAAGTTGGGATAATAAGCAATAGATATATCAGGGTACTTGTTTAAATCAATTAAAGCTTTTATCATATCTTTCACAAACTTTAAAGAAACATCTATATCTTTAATGAGTTTCATACCAATTATTTCCTTCCTTTGCTTCTCCATCTAATGGGCATCTCATATTAAAATATTCTCCTGCTTTCTTAATAGCCTCTACAGCCATTACTTTGTATTCCTCAGCTATTTCAGGCTTTACTTCAGCTTGGTATTCATCATGAATATTAAGTACAAAGTAGATTGAATTATCTTCTGATAGATAATATTTATCTTTAATCCAATCTTTCTTGACACAATCATCATAAAGAATACATAAAGCCTTCTTCATAACTATTGCCCCTGCTGATTGAAGTAAAACATTTAAACCTTTATACTGTTCTCTAACTTTTAAAATTCTTCCATCCAAGCCTTTAAGATAGCCTCTTTCACTGATTTTTTGTTTAACACCCTTTGTAAGTCTGTCAAGTTTTGGCAATGACCTGAGAAACTTAGACTTAATATTCTTCCCCTCAGCTGAACCCCTTCCGGTGATAGCCCCAATTTTTGAATCTCCTGCACCATAGAGGAAACCGTAAATAAATGTTTTAGCATTGTCTCGGTTTGGCAACCCTGCTGCATTTTGGTTAGCAGTATGGATATCTCCGTGTAATATTTCATAAGTGTAATCCTCATCATTCATATAATGTGCTAACATTCTAAGTTCCAAGCCTGAAGCATCACAGCCAATAAATCTAAAACCATCACGAGCCTTAAACAACTCTCTGCACTCTTTACCAAAAGCTGAATGTCCGGCTGGAACTTGAGCTAAGTTAGGTGAATTATGTGTACATCTTCCTGTAACAGCCCCGATAGTATCAACCACACCATAAATAACAGAATCGTGTTCTAGCTTTAACCAAGCATTTTTACCATCTGCTAATTGTCCTAGTGTCTTTGTCACCAAAAAATATCTTTGTAATAGTGGAGCTTCAGGATATTTTAATTCTGATATAACTTCTTCATCAATGACTGGCAAGCCTGTAGGTGAGAGTTTAGTAGGCTTCCAACCATACTTTTTAATAAGCCTATCAGCAAGCATTTGTCTGCTAGATGGATTAAACTCAACTTCAAACCTTTTAACAAATGGCTGACCTTTAATATATCCTTTTGTTTTGTTATTAACTTTTGGAATGAATGTTTCCTCTCTGATTTCATTGGGAAAAGCAAGTTTAAGTTCTCGTTCAGCATCTTCTTTTTCTTGAATAAGCTTTCCTGCAAGTTCAATTGCTTTTTGTTTATCAAAATAAACTCCTCTCTGTTCTTGCAATCCTATGATTTTTGCAAACTTATGTTCTATCTCTATTGCTTTTTCTGATATGTTTTTGGACTTGAGAAGGTCAAATAATTTCTTAGTGACCATAACATCCTGCTCACAGTACCTCTGCATATCAGCCGACCATTCAGTCCAACAATCTTCTTGCTCACAATAATCTCCTTTATATTCTTTTAGTCTATACCCCCAAGCTTTAAGAGAATATCTTCCTCTTAATTTTTTAGGGAATAAACCTTTTCTGATATTTCTATCATCAATTTCACCAATATCGGGGTAAACTAATTTACTCATCAAAAGGGTATCAAAGATTTTACCTTTTGGTTGAAAATCAGAGTATAGTTTTTGTAAGGCTGGAAGGTCAAACTTAACTATGTTATGCCCTGCTATTTCATCTGCTCCAGCTAATATATCCAAGCCTTCTTTTATACTGGGTGCATAGGCTTCAGGAAAACCATAAGTGTATTTATTGTTTGTACAACTAAATAATTTGTCTTTCTCTGTATCATAAATAACTAATGAATGAATCTTTGTTGTATCTTTTAGCAAGCCATTGGTTTCAATATCAAATATAAGTGTCATTTAAACTCCTCAGTATATGTGTTATAATATCAACTGTCCAACAATCCCCCAATACATTTGCCGCTTCTTTTTCTGTTAAAATTGATACATAATCTTTGGGTACAGTCTGTAATCTTGCGCGTTCTTCTTTTGTTAAGTAGCGTATTTCGTCAAAATCACTTCCTGGATAATTATCTAATAATTTTGCAGAATACTTATTATTGCCAATAATTTTATTTAAAATATTCATACAATTATCAAAATATTCTTTGTTAGGAGCCACCATAGTACCAAAACTTTTCTTAAAAGTTCTTGCAAATCTTTTTATTTTATTGTAATAACATCCCTCATATAATCCGTGAGAGTCATTAGCTAATAGACATCTTGCTTTAGGCAAAGGACAATATCCATTAATTAAAATATCTTGTAACTTAACCCCCTTATCTTTAGGTGTTTCAAAATTGATATTAGTCCAATATAATCTATCTCTTAATTGCGCTGATACTAAACTAGAATTAATTCTAACAGGATTTACTCCTAATAATTCTGTGATAATATCTTCGTTTTCTTTTGTCATTACAACATTTTCCACTAAGAAATATTTAGGATTTACTTCTTTTAAAATCCTATAACACTCTAAAAACAACCCTGAACGAACTTTATCTTCAAGCCCGATTTTTCTTTCTTTAATCATTGCTCTTGAAAAACTTTGGCAAGGACTTCCAAATATAACTAAATCAAAGTCTATTTCATATTGACCATTTTCAGTAAATAAAACTCCATCTTTATAAGAAATTTTATTCACATCTCCAACTTGAATTGTTTCAGGATAATTATATTGAGTAGTTTTAATAGCTATATCTTTAATTTCTGCTGAAAAATATTTATCAACAGAAATATGAGCCCTATCTAAAGCAATATGTCCGCAAGAAATACCATCACATAATGATAATATTCTCATTCTTCATAATATCCTTCAGTCTTATCTTCCCCTGACCAACCACAGTTGTAGCAAACCTCTAAACCCATCTCTATAACTATTGGATAACCACAAACAGGGCAGTTGTAACCAGTCAGTTGTTCATCTTCAGTCAAAGTAGACAACAACTGTTCCTGTTTTACTTCCATCTGAGTTTGTTTTTTCATTTTCAATTCTTCCTCCATAGTTTCCAGTAGAATCATCAACATAGTTGACTAAATCTTCTGTCTTCCAATCACCACTATATGTGCATAGTGCCTTGTGACAATAATGTCCACTATTAGCCCAATATTTTTCTATTTTTATTTTTAAATCAGGGTGTTCTTTTAAAAACTGTTCTCTACTATACATTTCTAAAATTCTCCATCATCAATTACTTCTTCATCAGTTTCAAACAATCTACCGGTATCTTTGTTATATCTGATAGATACTGTTTGACCTGCTGCTAATCCTGTGTATCTGTCTTTAAGGCATCTAAGCGTTGTTGTATGTCTGATTGTTTCATCTTCAGCTTGTTGATTACGTTCCAAACCAAAGACATAGCTTGCCCACTGCTTGAGAGCAGCAGCTCCGTACAAATCATCCAAATGCACCCTTCCACCCTCTTCGTGAGGCTTCTTATCATTGGTCTTTCGTAGATGAGATATAGTGAATAAGGTAAAATCAAGCTCTCTTGTAAGTTTTGCAAGCTCAGATACAACTTTTCGCATATACTGATTAACATTGTTACCGTCCTCAAGACCATCCCCAAGAGCAGTGATATGGTCAAGGAAAATATACTTGCAATCTTTTCCTGTAACCATGTACCTAATGTGGTTTTTGATGGTGTCGAGGTCTGTTGTTCCAAAGGAATCATATATAAAAACTCTTTCTGCGATTTTTGCATCATTAAAAATTTTCCTCTTTTCTTCTGCTGAACATTCAAAAGTAGGTAAATGTAACTTCTTAGAACTAAACTTGCTCATCAGTCCTAAAACTGTATCTTTAGTTTGTTCCTCTAAGTGAATTATTCCCACCTTTTGTTTATGCTCAAACAGTAAATGTGCCTCAATCTCTTTAAAGAACTCAGTCTTACCCATACCTGTGCCAGCACCAAAAACTATCATTTCTGAAGTTCTGATACCATAAGTCATTTCTGTTAGCTTTTTCCAAGGGTAAGATAAACCATAACCGATTGGTTTATCAATATCTTTAAAGAGGTCTTCCCCTGATATAATCCCATCAGGTCTATATTCCATAGCATTCCAAGTTGCTTTGTAGAGTTCATCTATTCTGTTAGCTTTGAGCATTTCATTAGGGTCTTTTAGAGGCAAGCTCATTATTTTAGCCTTACCAACCGAAAAGAGAGCAGCACATTCTTTAGCTGCCTTCTGACCTACTTCATCCATATCAAAGCAAATAACAACTTCCTCAAATCGTTCCAGCCATTCAAGATTCTCTTTAATAGCCTTACTTGCATTACCTGCTCCATTAGGAACTGATACAACAGGATAACCATTAATTACTTGAGAAACACTCAAACAATCAATTTCACCTTCTGTTATAATTATCTTTTTGTTGTTACCTTTGAATAGGTGCATACCATATAAAATAGGTTTAAACTTACCTATAGTAAAAAACTCTTTATCATCAACAAATCTAACTTTTTGGAATACTGCTTTACCTTCTAAATCTCTGTATGTGGCAACTTGAACTTCTCTACCTTTGTAAGTTGTTGTATTGTATTTGTATTTCTTACAAACTTCTTGATTCAAGCTCCTAGCAGGGATAGCTTGTGCTTTGCCTTTAATAAAATCAGCTGGCATAGTGGCTTTATTCTGTGAGCTTTCACCGTTAGCAGGGTGAAAAGTCTCACAAACAAAGCACTTGGTAGAACCATCATCATTTATTAGCAAGCCATCACTTGAACCACAATCAGGACAAGGTTGATGTGCTAATGACATTATCCTTTTAGAATCTCCTTAATCTCTTTTATCCACTCTTGTGGAATAACCTTATCTGCATACTTAAATCCATTCTTCTCACACCATCTACCATAAGTAGTTTGTGATACTTTTGATATTTTTGCTTTAGAATTGTTGAAAACAAACCTAAAATCAATATTAGGATATTGATTTTTTACTTCAAGCATTTTCATTCTATCTGCTGTTAAGAATCTTCCTTTTGTTTCAATAATAATCTTGTTTGTAACAGGGAAATCAGGTGTATATTTTCGGTCTTTATGCTCCACAAAAGGTAGTTTTATTGTTTCAAATTTAGGGTCAATTCCCTCAGCCTCTAGTTGGGCTGCAATCGTTTCCTCTAAACCGCTTCTAAAACCATAGGTTAAGCCTACTTGTTTAGAAGTAAAGTGTTTAGCCTTAGCCATTAGAAATCAGCTTCCTCATCATCTGCTTCAGCATCTTCTGCTTTTGATGATTCTTCTTTAAATTCTTCACCTACGCCATCGAAACCTTCTTCTTCATCAAAATCATCTGTTGAAATAGTAGGTTTGCCTGAGTATTCAACAAGTTCAATGATTTGACCACCAATTAGCTTTGAAGAAATGCCAACATTAGCTCCAGCTTTATATCCTTCAAACACAACACTCAATTTAGCAACAGTGCCTTCACCAACACTTAAATCACCTATGATAAATTCTTTTTTAGCATTGATAAATTGTGGTTTAAATACTAATTTACCATCTTTATTAAAGGCTTTGTTAGCTGTTTTTAAAAGATATCTACCTTCTTTATCAGGGATATTTTCTCCTTTATCTTCATCATAGATAGTATAAGGTGCACAAGGTAAATCTTTCAAAGTCCCTTTATTATTACATAATTTGTATTGTTCTTTTCTTAGTTCCTTCAACTTAGCTACAATCTCTTCACCTTCTTTTTTTGAGAGTAAAATATTAGCCGTATATGTTCCATACTGTTTAGAAGGTTTAGTTAAAGTAATATAACCTGTTAAAGAACCTTTACCTGTGGTGTATTTTTCTTTCACTCTTTCAATATTAGCCATATAATCTCCTTATAATTCCCACTCATTTTTCATAAATGTTTTAATAACTTTAAAATCAGGTAACATATTATTGTTATCACCTGAATACACCATATTATCCGCTATTCCCATAGCGTCTATATGGCTCAAATCATATTGGTGTAACATACATATAAAAGCTGCTGCTAACCCTAATATTTGGTCACAAACCTTTTCCCCTTGAATTGCATCCATAACCTCCAAAGAAGTTCTTGAAACATCTTTAGTTGTTGTTCTAAGCATTTGCTGGTACAAAATGTCTGCTGTTCTGTTTTTTACCGCCATTAACCATCCTTTTATTGTTTTGTCTTTGCTCTCTAAATTTAGTAAAAAGAACATCTAACTGTCTTTTTAACCACTTAGCATCTCTATTCTCTCTGCTGGCTTTGGCTAGAGCGAAACCAAAGTCTCCAATTCTAATTTTTGTCATTTATCTCTTCTCCATATTTTACAGAATTTATTTACATAGTTTATATAATCTCTTCTAAGCTCAACTACCTAAACTGGAAATCTTCAGTCTAGGCTTTTGTTTTAGGATTTTGATTTGTAGTTAGCAGGAGGTTTTCTTCCTTTCTTTTTATGATTTCGTACTACTAAGCTTCACTTAGTTGAAAAAATATTGACTATGTAAAACATCTGTAATTTCTAACTCTCCCCTTGCTGGTAGCTCAGGTAGTTCCACCTCCTCATCAAAAGCTGATACAATATCCTGTGTAAAGTTTTCTAAGATAGGCTGTTGATAAATTTCAACAAAAGCCTCTCTCAGTAACCTTGCGCTAGTTTCTGTATCACTGGCATGAGTTCCATAGCAGTCGTGAACTGTCATAAAGGAATTTATACCAGCTTTCTTACATTTAATGAGGTAAAGCATTAAACAAGCTGCATCAAGGCTATGAATAAAATTAGGACAAATACCATTTAATTGTCTCTGTGTGTCCAAATCATCTTGGTCTATTCCCACAGTTGTCTTAATGATGCTTCCATATAGTTCTGTCCTTATCATTTTCTTTTTCCTTGAAGGATAAGCCTGTCTAACAAGTAATCCAGCCGGAGTCAACCACTCAAGAGGATGTCTTTTCTTAGTAACAACTCTAGCTGCTTTTCTTAAATAATCCATACCAACTATGGCTGATTGCAATGTTTCTTCTATGGCTGCCCACAAATATTTACTCAACCAAGTCGATACTTGGAAGATGCACTCATTAGGATTATTACCTACTTTAAAGTGTTCCCAAATATAATTTGGTGAATAATTATCTGTAAGATATTCTCCAATGTATTCTCTACAAGAGAGAATTGTTCCACCATAAGGTAAAACCATTACAGGTCGCTTAGTTAGTTTGCGATTGATTCCTAAATCAAGCCAACGGTTTGCAACATCATTAGGAAGACTACACCCATAAAAGTTATTGTTGTTATTAGTAGTATCAACATTACTATTAATTCGCATATTATGGAGGCTTTCTTTTCTATGTTCATTTAATTTCTCCTCTAATCTTTCTGCTACTTTTGTATATATATCTGAAGGTTTTTCTCCATTAACTAAATTTACAGCTGCTCCTCCCACAGGGTCTCTTAACAGAGCTGAGTAATGTTGTAATCCATTACACGTTCCATCCAATTGAATTGGAATGTGTGATACAAAGTCACTAGGACTATTGCAATAATCAAGCCATTCAAAACACCAAGCCAAAAATTGGAAAGGCTTATCCGCTTCTGCCCATCCTCTATTCTCGAGAGGGCTAGTTGCATATTGTTTAATTTCATCTGAATGCGCCCTAACCCATTCGACTCTTTTTTCGTAAGATTCTTTGTCATATCCATAAACATTCGCTCCATGAATCATTAACCACTCTAAGGCTTTAGGGTCATTATTAACCCCTTTACCTTCTGCAAATCTTAATAACCCTTTGCTGAGGTCTGTGCCCTGTGGCTGTAATATTACAGGAATTGGGTACATTCTGCCCCTAAAGTCCATCTGATAAGGAAACCATATCTTTTCATAGTCTTTAAATTGATTAGCTATTCTAAGAATTTGACTTACCAAAATTCTGCTGCTTCGTTTAGCTACATTCCTCTTGTGTATTTCATAGGTTTCTCTTTTCCACTTTTTAATGACATCTATTTGCTCTTGAGTTTTAGCATCTTCTTTTGTTAGTTCAGGATAAGGAAAAGGCATTAGCAGTTCATCTTCCCTATCAGGGAGTTCTGCTATCACTTTTCCCTCTTCCCAAAGAGCCATAACAACATCTAAAACTCTTCTATCAATTTGCCATTCCGTATTCTGAAGATGATTTATAGCTTCATAAACAATAGGCATTGGAGCTGTAGCTAATTTCTTTAGATATTCTTTAGAATTATTCTTAATAAGTTTATTTCTTTTTAAATATGGTGAAATATAACCACCTTCTAAAATCCCCGTCCACTCCTTAGGCTTACAAACCATAGGTAAAAAAAGTGGTTGCATAAGTTCCAGTCTGAGGTTAAGATTCTCCATCCAATCCACCAGCTCCTGTGTAGGAACTATGAATTTTAAGTGTTTATTCTTTCTGAAAACATCTTTAAATTCAATTAAACCGGTGGATTCTATAAACAACCTTGTTAAAACTAATCCTGTTTGATATTTTTCCGTAACTGTCCATCTATCTACATAAAAGTCCAGCCTATGATTAAAAACACCAACTGTAATATTCTTTTTTCTGTTAGCCTTTGCTCCTCTTTGATTCAAGTCTTTTTGAATAGAATCATAATAAGATTTATTTTCATCTTTAAATAATCTCATCTTATATTCATCTTCAATAGCTTGACCTATTGCCTTATATACTGCTTGAGAAGTCCATTCAGAATACATAGAATTGAGGATGATTTTAGCTGTAACATAAGCTACAGATTCAACATCCCCAATTCTTTTTATAACATTAGCTGCTAACGTACTTCTAATAGCTTTACCACCAGAGTAATCGTCTAAGTATCTTTGAATAACTTTGGAATAGTTATCAAGAATCTTAGATAATAACTTGGTGGCTACAGAAGTACAACCAAAGTTTTGACTTTGTTTAGCTTTTTGTAACTCCCTTTGATAGTTTTCAATTGAACATTGTGTCATTTTCTTTTCAAGTTCAATTTGAGCTTCTATCATTTTAGGAGGATTCTTTCCTTTGCTTTATCATATTTATCTCCTTTATTCTTTATTTCTTTCACTGCTGTTGCTAGTTCTTTTTCTCTGGTTTTATACTGCACATATCTAGCAAAGGCTTTATCTTCAGCCCAAGTTATCGCAAGATGTGTATCAATAAAATTCCTGAGATAAGCAACAGCATTCATATTACTTTCATCTGTCATTTTTTATCCTTTGTTTTACTGTTTATTTCTTTATTCAATTGTCAAGGTGCAAAACTACGCAGCATAATAGAATCGAACTACTACCTACAGTTTTGGAGACTGCTGTTCTACCTTTAAACTAATGCTGCAAAGACAAGCTAAGCTTGGAGTATGATGTGTGTTACTATAAAAAATAAAAAGCTTAGCTATAGATATTTACCAGAAGTACATTATTTCCTTTTACCCAAAATAATAAACATTTAATAAATCCTCTTTTCTTACTACTCTGTTGTAATTTCAACATTTTGTGATATAATTGTCGTGAAAGCTGTGATGTATGTCCTTCCTTGCCACTTGCAAGAGATATTCTCAGCCTCTGGACAGTGTTTAAAGTTCTCTTAATGTTGTCTTAACCTTATGTAATTATATTATCACAAGATGTTGTAAAAGTCAAGAAAATAATTTAACAAAATGTTTTAAAAGGAAAAGCCTATGCCTAAAGAGTTTGATAATAGTAAATTTTATAGACTTCGTAATCTGCTTGGTTTAAATCAATCAGAATTTGCAAAAAAGGTTGAATCCTCTCAACAAATAATTGCTATGATTGAGAATAATAAACGAGGTGTGCCAAGTAGTATCCGTGAAAACTTTTTTAAAGTATTCAAAGTTGGATATGAAGAAGCTGCTGAATGTGAAACCCAAGAAGAACTAAACATCTTGTTAAACAAGCAGCCGATATCAAACTCTTGCTTATCAGATAATATTGTAGCGATTCCTTTGCATAATATTTCAGCAGCAGCCGGAGCTGGTACACTATTGGAAGCTGAGCCGGAAACTGACACAATGTATTTTGATAGAAGATTTTTGAAGCAAATTATTAAAACTGATAATTATTCAACACTACACTTAATCTACGCTAAAGGTGATAGTATGGATAGTGGCTGGAATCAACCTAATGATATCAAAGATGGTGATTTGTTAATGATTGATACAGCTCAAACTACAGGTAATAATCAAACTTTTGTTATCTTATTTAATAATGAATTAAGAGTTAAAAGACTATTTAAACGTGGTGACGCTCTATTTATTTCATCAAACAATAGTAAATATAAAGATGAAATTTATTATCCTAATGATAAAGAAATTGAGGTTAAGGTTATTGGTAAAGTGGTGTGGAATGGTAGTAAGGAGAATGTATAAGTGACATTCTGCATTTTACTAATCATTATATTATCAATTTCCTATTTTAATCTTAGTAATAGCTTTGAAGAATATAAAACTAAAAAGGAAAAAGAAATTAAGCAACTTACCTTATTGGTATCAAATCTTAAAGATGCATCTTGGATTGCAAAAGAAAAGAAGATAACGGAAGCTCAATTAAAATCTTTAGAAAATATGCTAGCTTATGAATCAATAAAAGTTAGTAGAATACCATTAGGTAATTTAGTAAGAGCTTTTAGAAGTTCTTATGTTTGGCTTCAGCTAAAAGATTTGACTACTTTAGAAATTACTGATGGAGTTTCTGTAGCAACATTAAAGAGCTTTCCTGAAAGAAAGCGAAATATTAGATAATGAGGTTATACAAAATGTGGAAAAGAATTTTAATCTTATTTTTTATTTTAATATTAAACATTAATTCAGCATTAGCAGAACTAACTTTTATAAGAATTGAGCATACTGTAAAGTTTGAGTTTAGAGCATACCCCGAAGATACATTAATGACTGCTAATTTCTATATTGATGATACTAAGCAGCAAGTTTATTACGAAAACAAAGAACCTGTGGAATGTGTTAAAAAATTTGATGATAATGAAATATCTTTTATGACAATTCAAGAAAATGAAAAGTATAAAATTCATAAATGTTATGAAATTAATAGATATACTGGTGCTGTAACTTTTTATTTATATGAATATCCTCTAACACCAAGCGCAAGATTTTATTCACATTATCAAAATAGAGATGGCTTTGTTGCCTCAGGAAAAGGTACTGCAACCAAACAGGATGTATCAAAACGACTCTTTTAATAACACTCAAATCTTAACTATTTCTTAATGTTTAGCTATTGCTAAAACCAACATAAGTATGGTATAATTACGATACTTACCAGCTCGGGTACTCAACCAACAACACTTCAACATAGTTAAGAATAACAAGAAAGAGTTTAACTAAGTTTAACTACATTTAACTGTAGTTATAATATATTATATAATATATTAAAGTATAGTTAAACTATACTATTTAACATAGATTAATATATAATAACAATAATAAACAACTATAGTTTAACTAAGTATAAACTATTCTTATAATATTATAAGAGTATTATAATATATTACTATGCTTAGAAATTATAGACAGGATAACTATAAAGAAAGATAGGATAACTATATGTAATCCTATCAGTAATATGTAACTACAAACTCCATGAATATAGAGTTGCATAATAATTTATTATAATACATCTATAGCTTTAATCAACTGTTCATCTTTAGTGTGAGTGTATCTCATAGTAGTATTAATATTTTTATGATTAGCTAATCTTTGTATGGTGGATATTGGTACATCTTTATTTACTAGATTACTACAGAATGTATGCCTAAGTGTGTGTATTGTTATTGTTTCATCTAAGTTTAGTTTTTGTTTCATTATGGTGAATAAATAATAACATTGCCTATAGGATAGGTTAAAAGCTATTTTATTCATGATGTATTGAATTTTCTTTGATACTGGAATTGTATGAAATCTATTAACCTTTTTATCATAGATAGACAATATATTATCTTCAATACTATAATTATCAGGTGTTAAAGATAATATATTATTTATTCTGAATCCAGTGTAATACCCAATAAGCAAAATATAGGCTAGTTGTTTTTCTTTTGTTTGGTGGCAGTATGAGAGCATAAGAGCTAATTCTTTTCTGCTTAAGGTTTTGGTTCTAGTGTCGGTTACTTTTTGTGTAGGAATTAGAGGTATATATTGAATTTCGCCTATACTATAGGCATATTTCAATAAGCCTCTAAGTATGGATAATTTATCATTAATAGTTTTATTACTATTGCCTTTTGCTTGATAAGCTCTAATCAATTTGGATATAACAACATCATTGATTTTGATTATAGGTTTGTTTCCAATAAGTGCCACAAGTTCTTTGATGTTACAAAGTTGAGTAGCTGTTGTGTATGGTTTTATGTTGTTATATCGTTTGATTAGTTCTCTTAGGTTCATTTGGTTATTTCCCTTATAACTGTTTTAATGCCTCTAAAATCAATTTTACTTCTTGAATGATAGTTTGTACCTATTTGATATTTAACCCATGTTGCTGAGCATTTTCTCTAGCGCAGAATTGATGTTTTAATTCTTTGTTCTATGATAGATTACATCATATCTATCTTTTATTTGAATTGTAGTTTTATTATCTGGTGTTATCCAGAGCTCTATATAGTTATCTTTTAAGGCTTTGAGTTTGTTTATAAAGTTTTTTTTGTCTAAGCGTAGCATTATATAGTTTGGTGATTTCATTTACAAAACCTCCAAGTTTTCAATAGGTATTAATTCTTCATTAATAATCTTTTGATTTATTACTTCATCTGCCATTAGATTGTTATTGATTAAAATTGTTAAACTGATTAAGTTAGTCAGAATCAATAATAAAATAGCTATGAAGTATTTTAGATTATATTGTTTGAGTTGTTTAATTCTTTGTTTACTCCAACTTATATAGTTTAGTGGAGTCGATATTTGTTTTATTGTTGCTTGTGCCATTCTTGTTCCTCCATTAAAAATTTATTAGGATAGTCGTTTTCAAATAAAGCATAAATAGCTTTTATTCTATTAACCCACTCTTTTGTAACAAAAACACCCTCAAAATAAGCTTTAGTAATATCTCTATATGCTTGTCGATAAATACTTTTAGGTAACATTGTTAGGACTCCTTCTTAATTATTTTCTATGAACCATTTCCAACATTTATGACGTGCTATGGTATAAGCTTTACACAGTTTTTTATTTTTTTCTAAATCTTTAAGAGAGTAGCCAAGAGCTTTTAATCCATCACTATATCTGCATGTATAGCCACATTCATGGTTGCTCATTTCATACTCAAGAGCATTTACAAGGTTTTTGAAATTGCTTAAATATTTTCTTTCGTGTTTGTGCATTCTTTTCCACATCTGCTCTTCTTCTTTTTGTGCAGATTTCAACACAAATCCACCACCTACCCAACTATATAAATGGTCTTGATAGTTTTCCATTGATAGATTAAGTTCAGAATGCTTTTCATTTAGTTTTTGTAAACCTTTTTCAAACTGTTCATTACTGAACGCAAAGAAAACATTTTTATTAATAAATTGATTCATTTCCTTTTTGTTCTTTTCTTTAAATGTGTAATAATGCATAAATACCTCTTTCATTTTCTTGCATAGCCGAGCTAAGCCCTTATTGAGCTATCATTTTTGTGGTATGCTGTTTGTAGTTACGTTTTGTACTTAGCTTTGTTTTATATCTTGTTTTATAGCGGTGAATTAATTCTTTAAATATCCGCTTGCTTGGTACTCTTATATTATATCACATCTTGTTTTATTTGTCAACTGTTTTGTTTTATATTTATCACAAATTGTTTTAAACAAAAAATATAGAGAGTAGGAAGAGTGAAGGAAAGTTGAGGAAATTAAAAATAATTGTATTGTGGTGTAGTTTTTATTGTATTTAATATACTGACCTTACTTTATAAAGTAAAATACTTTATACAAAGTCAATGTTTATGCAGAAAATCAGAAGCAGAACTTAAGAATCTGGTGAGGCACTGGGGGAATTGATCAGCAGAGCTAATAGCGTTAAAGGTCTTGAAAATCTCTACCAAAATTTCACTAAGTAAATATTCCTTTTCGGGAATATTTGAGCTATTTTGAGCTAATTTTAGCTAAATATTCCTTATCGGGAATATTTTGTTTATAGTAAAATCAATACCCTTTTAATGAGTTCAAAGGTCAGAATGATATAAGTATACCCTCTGACCCTAAACTCTTCAAATTTCGCTATTAATCCCTGTGCAGAATTAACATTTTGCTATTCTATTTCAAACCAAGAAGCATCACTATGAGGTATGCCATAATATTTTTCAATTTCAGCTTCAAATTCTGCATCTTGTCTTTGTTTAATCTCTTCATCAGCATCCACCAATAACATATCTAAACAGTCAGCAACACCCATAGCCAAACAGTCTAGTCTATCATCATGTGCTAAAGCTCCTCTATCTCTAGTAATCCTAGTTAGTTGATAGAATAATGAATAATGTTGTTGAGTTTCTAATGGATATATTTTGATACTTTCATAATCATCTCTAATAACAGCCTTATCCACAATCAATCTATGTTGATTTAACACAGGTTCAAGAGTATCAATAATTCTAGCTTCTTTCTGAGTGTTATGTCTAACCTCCTCAACAGCACAAGGATGTATTCTTCTTAGTATAGGATTAAGTAAGGTTGTGAACATACCATCACCAAAGTTGGATTCTATCTTAACTTTGTTTACATTATATTCTTTAGCAAGTTTAGCTAGTTTAGTTAAGTTTTCCTCACAATAACCACCTTGTAAGCCACCTTGCTTCAACAGAAATATCTGTGCATTAAGCACACCTAATACTGTATAAGCAAGCTCATCCTTACCTCTACCTGAAGGGTCAATAGTCATAACCTTATAAATGTAAGGTAACCATTTTATATCAGGGAGTGGAATTGGTGAATAGAATCTATCATTACCAATACCATTACAAGGCATATCTTTGATTATTTGATTTGGAGCAGAACCATAAGCAACCTTCTCAGGAGCTATCTCTGTATCACAATCCATAACAATCAAATCAGAACATTTAAGAGGATATCTTTCTAAGTCTGATAGAGTGGTATCTAGCATCTGTTGCATAGCAAACTTACTTCTACCTTCAGCTTCAAGTTTGATAATCATATCATCACCAAATCTTAAAGGGTCAGTAGACTGTCCAACCAAGGTAGGGTCTTGTTGAACTCGGTTTGCTATATATGGAGCTAGTTTATCACCATACTTTTCTTGTTGTTGCTCTGTTGGATATTTAATAGGGAATATTCTTGTTGGTATTCCTTTATCGTGGAGTTTGTTATAAATAGAAACCTCTGTGTGTGGTGTTCCTAAGAACAATAAACTACCATTCAAAGGTGATACAATTTGCCTAAACTCAGTTACAGCTGATTCAATATGCTCTCTCTTAACCTGTGTATCACAGTTCTCAGAAGTTTCAATATCATCAGCAATAATATGTGTAGCTCTGTTTCCTGTTAAGTTGCCAAAGATACCAACAGCTTTACAAGAGGGCTGAATCTTCATCCCTGCTGGTCTAACATCATAAGATAAAGCATTGTCTCTCTGAGTTTTAGCATCAGGCACAAGATAGTTTAACATAGGAACTATCTCAAATAACCCTCTGGTAAATCTCATAAACTTCTTAGCTTCTTCTTGGTTAGCTCCAACATAAATAATCTGAGTATTTTCAGGGTCTCTATCCAATAACCAAGCATCATAAATACCAGTAATAGTTGACTTAGCCACACCCCTAAAACCATTGATGATTAAGTCTGATTCCCTATGTTGCAATTCATCAGCAATAGCATATTGAATTTCAGTAGGAGAAGGAAGGTTAATATGTTGAAATACAACATAAAGGAAGTTTTTGAAATTGTTTCTTAGCTTCTGCTTCTGAATTGCATCTATAAGGATTCCTGTCATTTAACCACCCTGAGAGGTGGGAGTTCATCATCTTCATCATCAAAAGGAAGTTGTGTAGCTTTATGAGCTAGATTATTTAATCCTTCATTCGTTAAAGTAGCTTGAATGTTATTATTCTGTAAGAACTTCATAATAACTTCTAATTCTTTAGGAGAAGGCTCTACATCAAGTTTTTCTAAAAGGACGTCAACAAACTTATCATATAATTCTCTTTCTTTATTCATAGTTAAACCTCTTTAATGTGCTTATAATACCAAAGCACTTTATTTCTAAGGTAATCACCAACTTCTTCTATACCCCTCAAACCAATGTATGGCAGATAATTAATATCAATTTTCCCAGCTGAAGAAGTTTTAGGATGTTGTTTTCCAAACTCAGCATGTGTAAGGCATTGTTTTGGTTGTAAATTATATGTCATACATAGCTGAGCTGCTAAATTACACATAGCTTCAACTTGCTTCTTTGTCGGAGGAGTATTGATATCTCTGCGACAGCAGATTGCAATACCTATCCGACCTGTATTACCGCCACCACAATGAGCAGCATAATTACCCTTAGTACAGTCAAGGTTATCTTCCGGATGATATTTTCCTGCTTTGATTCCACCTTGACCATTTACTAAGTAGTGATAATGAGTTAAATCTGTTTGATTAGGGGTATAGTTTCCTGCTGTCCAATGCAAAACTATATTCTTAAACATTCATTATCCTTTGTTGGTTGTTATAATATCATAAATCTTATCAATCTTGCTCTGCATAACCGATAGTTGTGTTTTTACATCATTGTATTGCTCTTTTGTTGTATATCTTTCAGAAACATCATTAAGAATTTCTCTGTGTTTAATTTCAAGTTTCTCCGGAGTAACAAACAAGTTATATTGGAATAACATAGCTACAACTACCAGCACTATTGGAGCATATTTTAGAATATTTTCTTTATCCATCTTTCTCCCATCCACAAAACTTTTGGAAGTTATCGACAGAATGAAACATTAACCATCTGCGAAAACATCCGACATCCCCAATTTCCAGTAATCTTTCAAAAACTTTGTCTGCAAAATATCTATCATTATTTACATAATGATGATTTTCACATAGTTTATCGTGAATAAGAGCTGCAACCTTAAACTCAATATTTTCTTTTGAACCTATTACTCTCCAAAGTAAACGATTTATAGAAGCTCCATCATAATCATAACCTTGTTCAATTGGAAATACATAAGTTTTGTTTTTTTGTTTATCAACTAGACACACATTAAAATTATTTTCTACAAAAAGAGGTTTTGCTTTAGCTTTTTTAATTTCATCTTTTGTCATAACATTTTTATTGATTTCTTTATTTCCAATTTTCGGAATTGTAGAAAAACCAACCCGACAAAAATTATCATTTTGCCAAACAATATATTCATCTCCTTGATAATAAAACGTTGGCAAATTCTTAAAACATTTTATACACATAAATTATTTAAAACCTCCACGTTATCTTAAACCGTTTTGTTAAACTTATAGTTAATAAATTCTTCAATAGCATCCTTAAGCTTTTTCTTGCAGAACTCCAATAACTCATCTTTGTATACCTCCAAAAGCTTTAAAGCTTCTTCTTTCAAATGTGGCATTTCTTTTTTAAGGTCATTGATAATTGATTTCAAAATCTTCTTTTTAATCCATTTGATTAACATTGTTATAACTCCTTACCTCTTTCATTACTTGCCTGCCTTTATAATACCTAAGCTTAGACTTAACCCACCTACCTACTTCATCATAAAGGCTTTGTAGCTTGTACCAACCTTCATCACGGATTAGTAATTTATTGCCGTTATCAAGCTCTACGCTACTCTTTGTTAACTTCCCCAGTTGGCTCTGCTTCCACTTCATTTGAAACGTCGGTTGTTGTATCGGTTGTATTCTCATCTACCACCTCGTCAATCTTTTCTAACTCAATATCTAATACAGTATCTTCTAGTAGTTCTACACTGCCCATATATGGTTTGTAGCCTTCTAGTTCTACTTTATAATCTACTAGAGTGCCGTAAGGATAACTACCAGCACCAGTAACTGTAGCTTCTGTTGGAGTTGCATTTATCGCTAACTTATACTTCGTTAGATAATGGTAGTCTTTAGTATCAAAAAACTTATCTAACATCTCGCTAGTGAACCCTAGTAACGCGCCAACTTGTTCAATATATGGATTGCCCCTAAAGAAGTTATTAGCTTTGAATTCAATCTTTAAAGCCTTTTCATCTATTGCAGGATTGTCTTTTACCATTGCTAAGATGTCGTCAAAGTCTATGCCTTTAACTTTATATATAGCGCGCTCAACATCCGCACCTGTCATATTCAGCATTGCCAAACATTCTTTCTTTTGTTGTGCTAGTTCTTCTTCAGTATATCCCCAAGCCTGCAAATTATAACCAGTGTGTGTTACAGTTTCCGTGCGATACTTAGGTATCTCTTTTTTAACTTCAACCTCTTCAAGAATCTGCTCGCCGTTTTCGTCTAATACAGGCTCACCCATTTCATCGTGCTTAGGTTGCTTAACAATTTCTACTATTGTTTCAGTTTCCTGAACTTCTCTAGTGACTTCAACATCTTTGTATGTTGGATTGCCTTCTTCATCAAGTACTGGATTGCCCTCATCATCAAAAATTTGCTCTTGAATAATTTCTACAACAGTTTCCATGCAAGGTACTTGTATTTCTTCTTCCCAAGTGCCTTCAACCTGTCTTATCTCATAGCCTAAACGGTGATTTTGATTTACAATAAAGTTTATCTTTTCTTGTCCAGTATATGGTAATATTAATTCTGCTTTTATTTCCATAATTCCTCCTTATCTTATATAACCGCAAGCTTGCCATTCAAAGTCTTTAGAATCAGCTTGTGTATAACTTGAAATAGTGAAATTTGTTGTTGTTAAATTATTAGGGACAAGCGAATAGTAATTACCATAATTTGAAGTTATCCATTGTACAAAAACCTGATAATTTATATTTGCCATAGTTTTTAATAAGCTTACTTGTTGATTGTTTGAGCTATGAACACCTTTACCACCCTGCTCACACCAACCATCATTGTAAACAGCATACCAACTTGGCATTAATGATTTGTCTGACATTTCTACTACATAGCGAGGTGGCGTATCTAATTTATTCCCAAGCTCTTCCCAAACTTCCCCTGCTTTGATAAGGTTAGCACCTTCTACTGTTTCGCCTACGTAGTAGTACAAATTCCAACCTTCAGGTACTGTTGTATCTACGACTATACCTGATTTGGATGGGTCAGTAGTTACGCCTAATAATTTACCAAAACTAGACCCACTTAAATTAGCAGAAGATGTGCCTACTGGTTTACCGTACATAGTATTATTAATCAAAAACGCACCAGTTGTAGGTTGAATTGAAAATGAATTATTTATAGTACCGTCAGTTAAGCCTAACGAAATTCCATTACCTTTAACCCCACTAGCAAACACACCTTCCATACCATTCTTTAACGGTAGTATAAATGTTTCTTTAGTTGGATTTACTACAAAATCGTAATCAGTTATATCAGTAGCAGTTGATAGTTTAAACCCTTTCTTGCCTGCATTAGCGTTAGTTAGAATCCAGTTGTAAAAGTCAGGATGTCCATTTTTAAAATATTCTTGACCGTTAGATTTTAACCAAGACAAGTTTTTCATCTCGCCTTTATAGTATTGATTCATACCAAAAGTAAACGGATTGTTTAGCATATCTGCGTCCGCTTTCTGCTCAATCATCCCGTAAATCTCACCCATAGGTAGAGTAAAGTTTTGGTTGGTTTCATCAAAAGTATAGTAAGAAGCTGTGCCAAATTGTTCGTAAACGTCCTGCACTCTATCCCTGTAAATACCATCAACAATCTTAGAGCCTGTCTTAGATTGTGTGTAAGGTATTTTTAAGCAAGGTTGATAAACTAATTGGTCAT
>CAKVND010000039.1 GCA_934777245.1 uncultured Candidatus Melainabacteria bacterium
TACCAAAATCTCAGAATGCTGAGGTTGGTGCAAGTAAATTTTGCCCTGGATGCGGACACGGAATAACTTTAAAAGCATTAGAAAGCGCAATTGATGAACTTGGTATTCAACAAAAAACAGTTTTTGGTTGCGATATCGGATGTTCACTTTTGGCTTGGAACTATTTGGACGTAGATACTGTTCAAACCCACCACGGTAGAACAACTCCTGTTATCTATGGTTTCACAAGAGCAAACAAAGATGCTATCGGTATTGCTTATATGGGCGATGGCGGCGGTCTTGCAATCGGCGCGCAACACTTAGTAAACGCAACTGTTCGTGGTGAAAGAATGATGATTGTTGTTGTAAATAACACTAACTATGGTATGACAGGCGGTCAAATGTCTCCAACAACAATGCCCGGACAAAAAACTGAAACAACACCTTACGGTAGAGATTGCGAAGTTACAGGTAAACCTGCAAAGGCTGCTGAAATGGTTGCTTCAATTGCGGATAAGTCAAAATCTTTTGTTGCACGTTCAACTGTTTCTAACTTTATGAAGCTAAAACAAACTTTCGTAAAAGGTTTGAAGAATGTTGAAAACGGCGGATTTTCATTCGTAGAAGTTCTTTCAATTTGTCCACTAAACTGGAGAACTAACAACGTTGATACGTTTGGCAGACTTAAACAAATGGAAGAATTCTTTGAAGTGAAAGAATTCTTACTTCCAAATAGAGATGAAAAGGCTTAGATGAAAAGTATTTAGTTTAGGAGTTGAGAAGTTTATAAGTTTAGAAGAAGTTATAATAATTTCAATTATATACTTGTTAGAAATAAAAAAATAAATTAAAATTTCTTCTAAACTCCTCAACTTATAAACTTCTAAACAAGTTTCCCTTATTTCAAAACTACTAAACTCAAAAGGAGATAACAATGTCTAGAACAAAAATAGTATTAGCCGGTGAAGGCGGACAAGGCGTTCAGTCTATTGCTAAAATTCTTGTTGAAGCCGGTTATGAAGCCGGTAAACAAGTTTTATATATTCCAAACTTTGGCGTAGAACAAAGAGGCGGTGTTTCAATTGCATTTTGCCAAATTGCTGACGAAAGAATCGGCGAACCAAGATTTGCAAAAGGCGATATAATTATTATGCTTTCTGATAGAGCAATCGACAGATGCGAAGCTTATGTAAGCGAAAACTCAACTGTTGTTTACGATACATCAGTTTGCACAAAAAAACCTCAAGTTAAATGCAAGCAAGTAATCGGTGTTGATGCGAATAAGATTGCGAACGAAAAACTTAGCGCAAGAGTATTCAATATAATTATTTTGGGTGTTTTACTTGCAGCGACAAATGTTTTGAGATTGGAAGATATCAAAAATGCAATGGAAATGGCACTTGGCAAAAAATTCGACGCCAAACCTGAATTGAGAGAATTAAATTATAAGGCTCTTGAGATAGGGATGGGGTTAGTGAACGTCGGAGCGAAAGTGTAAATTAAAGTGAATAAGTGAATAAGGCAATAAGTGAATAAGTTCGTTTTAGTTTATTGTCATTATTAAACTTTGTTATACATTGAAAATATTTAATACGAACTTATTCACCTATTCACTTATTGACTTATTCACTTAACTCCAAACAGAAAGGATTAAAATGACAGAAAAAAAATATCATGGCTATAAAATAGAAGGTGTTGGCAAAGGTAAAGCTGACTATTATGTTTATACTGATTTGTGCAAAGGGTGCGGACTTTGTATCGCAAAATGCCCTATGAATAAAGCAGGCAAAGAATGTTTGACGTGGTCAAAAGAAGTTGGTCTATACCAAACTCCTGCGGTTGCGCCAAATCCTGAAATCTGTATTGCTTGTGGTGCTTGTGCAATGACTTGCCCAGATAGCGCGATTAGAATTGAAAAAAGAAATTAAATGAGTTTAAAAATCCCTTCTTAAAGCAATAAGAAGGGATTTTAGCATAGAGTAAAGATAGCTCTTTTCAAAAAAGAAACTACCGACAAAATTATTTTAGACCTCTGGTAAGTTCCCGACTAGAAAGGAGGAAATATGAATAATCTCAACTTGACATTATTTTTAATCTTTTTGATTTTATACATATTAAAAAATAGCTCTAACCACAAGGATAAAAGCTATTTAGACCTCTTAGAGTTATCGATAATTTGACCAAAACTATCACCCTATGCCTTTATTATACAATATGAGTTCTTTTTTTCAACGGTAGTAGAAATATAGGGTGCACAAAAGTTTTTGTTTTCTATTTCTCATAAAAACACTCTCCTTCTTTTCGTGTTAACATAAAAGAAGGAGAGATTATGTACGAAGATGCAATAAAATTACTCACAAGCAAAGGTAAATTTTACGTGGATTTAGGTCTGGATAGAATCAAATCTGCTTTAGAAAAATTTGATAATCCACAAAATGATTTAAAATTCATACACGTAGCTGGAACAAACGGCAAAGGCTCAGTTTGCACGATTTTAGACTCAATTTTAAGAGAAGCCGGTTACAAAACAGGCTTATACACAAGTCCGCACGTTTGGGAATACACAGAACGTATACGCGTTTGCGGTGTTGAAATTTCTAAAGAAGATTTTGAAAAATATGTTTTCAAAATCTGCAACTGCGGCATTCATTTAACAGAGTTTGAAATTCTTACAGTAATGATGTTTTTGTATTTCAAACAAAAAAATGTTGATATTGCAATTCTTGAAACCGGTTTAGGGGGAAGACTTGACGCTACAAATGTCATAGAACAAAATCTTTGTGCAATAATCACTCAAATCGATTTAGACCACACCGAGCGTTTGGGTAATACAAAAGAAAAAATCGCATTTGAAAAAGCCGGTATAATTAAGAAAAACTGCCCTGTAATAACTTCTATGGGCTACGAAGCAATTAGAGATAAAGCAGACGAAATGAATTCAATGTTTGTATTAACAACTCCGTTTGTCCGTCCGGATTTTATTGAAGCTTTGAGCCTAAAAGGAAATCATCAAATAGAAAATCTGGCATTAGCAATTAATGCGATAAATTATCTGTTCAAAAATATCGACGACGAAACAATTATAAGAGGGCTTGAAAAAGTTAAAAATCCTTGCAGATTTCAGTATTTCCCGGTTGAAAATCTAATAGTAGATGCTTCACACAATCCCAACGGAGTTCAAGCATTGCGAAACAATTTAGATGATTATTTTCCAAACGAGAAACGCAGATTTGTTTTCGGATGTTTAAAAAACAAAGATTACGAAAAAATGATGAATATTCTTTTTAGAGAAGGTGACGAAATTTATTTTAATGAATTTGATTATCCAAACGCCTGCACTTACGAAGAACTTAAATCAAAATGCCCATTTAAAGCAGAAAAATATATCGGTCAAATTTTAGCAAACGACAAACTAAATATAATCTGCGGTTCTTTTTATATGATTGGCAAGATGAAGTGGTTAAAAGAACTTCAGCACTAAGCTATCATCGTTAACAATTTCAATGCAACCAAAGCTAATCCTTGAAAACCACTAAATTTTAAAGACTTTTCTGCTTTAATTTTATCGAAATTCAAATTTTCACCAAAATTGTATTTTTCTAAAATTTCTTTAAATCCATTTACGCCTTGTAATTCGAAGCTTGTATTAAAATGTTCGCGCAAAGATTTTTTCTTTTCCGGTTTAAATTCAGGAGAAGAAGCTATATTATCACATATCATGCTTTTAAGATTTGGCTTTTTCCCACTTTCCACATGATGAACAGAATGTTTTCTATGCCAATCTGATACAAAAGATTTTGGGAATCCCAATGTATAAAGAATCAATTTATCTAAATCATGAGTAACACTATCAATAGAATTTCTACCGAACAATTCTTTTTCTACCATTGCAAAAACTATTTTATGATCATAAGTATGCTGAATGTTCTTCACATAATTTTTTGCATATGCCTTAATTTTTCCCATTAAACCACGAAGACCGACTGCATTCTTCTCTGCAATCGGTCTTCGCACAAAAATATCCACTCTTTCAGGTACTCTCTGAAGTCTCAATGCTCCCTGAAAGTCTATGCTCTTTTGTTTTGGGGGACGAGCATTATAATTTCCATAATAAAAAGGGTTAGTATTGCATTTTATTTCCATAACTTATTCTCGCACATCAAAAATAAAATGCAAGTAATAATTTGAATAAATCTTTACAAATCTATAAAATCCTATATTGCTCTTGTTGCATAAAGATTTTGACGAAAATCTTTTATATGTTCAGCTTCTTTTTTGTAATCACTTTCCAAAATTGCATCAATATTCTTATCCAAAAGCGTTACAACATCTTTTATATTTTCACCGTTCATCAAAATCATATCATTTGCCATTTCAGTATTAGAAAGAGCTAATCTTGTAGTATCACGAAAACCGCTTGAAGCTAATTTTTGGGCAAGTTCATTGCTTTCGATATTTTTACACAAAGCTTGAGCAACGAGCATAGGTGCATGAGAAATTAAAGCAACAGCTTTATCATGTTCTCGTGGCGTCGTCATAACTGTATTAGCACCAAAATCTTTTATAACTGATTTTAGTTTCTCAAAATCCTCCAAAGCGGTATCATCTTTTAAAGTTATAGCCCAAGTTGCACCTTCAAAAAGTTCAGGAAATGAATGTTCCCAACCGCTATGTTCAGTACCCGCCATCGGATGAGAAGGAATAAATTTAAATTTATAATTCTTCTTTGAAACAAATTCTTTCAGACTGCAAACATCTGTTACAATAGTAGTTTCATCTAAAAAACCTTCCAATTTATCTAAAATTTCAAGCGTTTTGTTCATCGGAGTGCAAACAAAAACCAAATCACAACCTTTTAATGACGCATAATCTTTACTCACACCTTCTTCATTAACTGAGCGTGAAATACCTATCATTTCGTGCTTTTCTTTTCCACGCTTAAAAATAGAACCGCCTATTAAACCTAAACCAATAACTCCAATTTTCATCTAAATATCCTTATGATTAAACTTCTTCACACCTTCAACATAATCTTTAACAATATCGCCATTACCTTCCAAATTGTATTTATAAATTGTAAGACCTTCTAATCCAACAGGGCCTCTGGCATGGGTTTTATTTGTAGAAATTCCGACTTCTGCGCCGAAACCATACCTAAAACCGTCTGCAAATCTGGTTGATACGTTATGATAAACTCCGGCCGAATCAACTGCATTCATAAATATTTTGGCATTATTTTCATCTTCTGTCAAAATTGATTCCGTATGACCTGAAGAAAATTCATTAATATGTTCAATTGCTTCTTCTAGACTTGAAACAAATTTATAAGACAATATTTTATCAGAATATTCTTTATGCCAAGTTTCAGGAGTAGCAATAAGCTCAATATCGGCATCTTCTAAAGCTTTTAACAATTCTGTTTCATATTTGAAGTCTTTATGAATTAAAATTGTTTCAACAGAATTACATGCGCTAGGATATTGAGTTTTAGCATCAATTATAACTCGTTTTGATTTTTCTAAATCAGCAGAAGCGTCTACGAATATATGACAAATTCCATCAGCATGACCCAATACAGGAATTTTTGTATTTTCTTTTATAAACTTAACCAAGTTGTTTCCGCCGCGAGGAATAATTAAATCAATGTATTTGTCCATAGAAAGCATGTTTTTTACATCATCCCTTGTAAAAACTTGTGTCAAAACATTTTCAGGGAAACCTTCTGTTTTCGCTAAAGCTTCTTGAATAACATTCATAATAGCTTTATTTGTATTTATAGATTCTTTTCCGCCTTTCAAAATAACAGCGTTTGAAGATTTTATCGCTAATGATGAAATTTGAGAAATAACATCCGGTCTTGCTTCAAAAATAATTCCAAGAACACCTATTGGACAGGATATTTTTGTCAAAATCAAACCATCATCAAGTTGACGTTTAAGAAGCGTTTTACCAATCGGGTCTTCAAGATTTGAAATATCAAGAATGCCTTGTATCATATCGCGCATTTTGTTTTCATCTAATTTAAGACGATTAAAAACCGATTGTGACAACTCACCTTTTTCAACAAAAGGTTTAGCCAATTCCAAATCCATTTTATTAGCTTCAAAAATCTTGTCCTCATTAGCTTTTAAATTATTTGCGATATTCAAAAGCGCATTATTTTTTATTTCAGTAGATAAAGTCGCAACTTTTTTTGACGCATTTTTAGCTTTTGTTGCAATTTCGAGAAAATTATTTTCTTCCATTTCTATATGCCTCGCACAATTTACAGTATTTTAGACGTCTTAGATTAATCATATTAGAGAATTTTTTTCTCATTAATTCTTCCTGCAAAGATAATGCAGGTTTTTCTTCTAAGGCGTGGGGTTGTCTAACTACAAAACCTGATAAATCCATAAACGGAACTACGTTTCTATAGTCCATATAAGGGTTTCGTCTTGATTGTTCGCTCATTCCTTCTCCTCAAAAATGTGATAGTTACCCTTAAAAACTATTTTAGTCAAAATCTTATTTAAGGACAATAGAATGTTAATGAAAATTTACTTTTCGATTTCTTTAAATTAAATTTTAAATTAATAGTGCGAATTTTAACCCAACCAAATGTTCATTTGATTTATCATTTCAAAATAAATTCATCCGGCACAGGATCATACCCGCCATCGTTAAACGGATGACATTTTAGAATTCGCTTTATTGCTAAATAACTTCCCTTTAACAACCCAAAACGAACAATCGCTTGTTTAGCATATTCAGAACAAGTCGGATAAAATCGGCAACGAGAAGGCGTCAACGCTGAAATTCTTTGATAAATTCTAATAAAAAATATGACAATTTTTTTTAACATTTACATTCTCAACCTACTCATTCATATGTTTTTTTAAATTTGTCTTAACTCCATTTAATGGACCATTATTAGGCGCTCTTAAATTTTGACAATATTTTTTAACATAAACTACCGGAAATTTTGGAAGCCATGCACATTTCATAATAATAGACGCAGCATCAGCACCTTGCGAAAACATTAATTCATCTATAGTTTGCTCATACGCCGGAGAAATTGATGAAAATATTTTTAAAAAATAATTTGTTGCACTTACACTGTAATATCCAGTAGTAGCAACTGGTTTATTTAGGAGTTCGGTTATCTTAAATTCAGATTCATCCTCTAACATCGCCAAATCAAACGGCACTATCAATCCTTCTTTTTTTACTCTCGTAATTTCATATTTTTCACCATTAAAAACTAATATCATAGAGTTAGGATTCGGCATATAAATATCATCAAAGATATTATCTAAAATCGGTTGCCCATTAAAATCTGTAGTGCCGTACTTATAATTTTTACAAGTTAAAAACATGCCTCCATACAGCAAATCTATAGAAGTATATTCAACAGGAAGAATTGTAAAACCTTGTTCATCAAACAATCCGTATTTATCACCCTTTTTAAGTTTAACAAATTTACCTAAAACTCTTTCTGCATTTGAATATTTTGGCTCTACTAAAATATTGCCGCTACTATCCATTACACCGAATTTATTTCCTTTTTGAATAATCCAGCCTTTTTCACCAAGTCTTATAAGTTTTTTATAACTTGCATCTACAATAATATTTCCTGTTGCATCTTTTAGTCCGAATCTTCCATTTTCGCTATAAACACTCGGAGATGCAAATGTAACGGTTTGTATAATTGATAATATACAGATTAGTGCTAACTTCTTCATACTAAAAGATTAGCATAAAAATTTTTTTGTGTTATACTATTTAAAGTAAGTTGCGCAAGCATGCGCATGAAAATTAGCTTAAAGAGCTTTTATTTATAAGGGGGATTAATGGCACAAGGGTATGACGCTAGTAATATACGTGTTTTAGAAGGTTTGGAAGCAGTTAGAATGCGTCCCGGCATGTATATCGGTTCAACTTCTCAAAGAGGTTTGCACCACTGTATTTATGAAATTGTTGATAATTCAATCGACGAATCATTAGCAGGTTATTGTACGGAAATTCACGTAACTGTTCATAAGGACAACAGCGTAACTGTAGAAGATAATGGTCGTGGCATTCCTGTTGACATTAAACCTGAAACAGGTAAATCCGCCTTAGAAATCGTACACACAGTGCTTCACGCAGGCGGCAAATTCGGCGATGGCGGTTATAAAGTGTCAGGCGGTCTTCACGGCGTAGGTGCGTCAGTTGTAAACGCTCTTTCAGAAAAAATGGTTGTAGAAGTTTCTCGTGACGGTTATGTTTGGAAACAAACGTATTTAAGAGGCGAACCAACTTCTCAAGTAGAAAAAACTGTTGCTACAACAAAAACAGGTACAAAATCAACTTTCTGGCTAGATCCGGAAATCTTTACCGAAACAACAGAAATTGACGTAGATATTATTGCAACTCGTTTCAGAGAAATGGCTTTCTTAAACAAAGGTTTAAAAATTATTCTTCATGACGAAAAAGACGGAAGAAAAGATGAAACATTCCACTACGAAGGCGGTATCGGAAGCTACGTAGCATTTCTTAACCATAACAAAACGGTTATGTTTGATGAACCTATTTACATGGAAAAAATGGTTGATAAAATTAAAGTTGAAGTTGCGATGCAATATACTGATTCTTACAATGAATCAATTTTATCATTCGCTAACAACATTAACACTCACCAAGGCGGTACGCACTTAACAGGTTTTAGAAACGCTTTGACTCGCGTGTTAAATGATTACGCAAGAACAAACAAAATCTTAAAGGATTCTGAACAAAACCTTTCTGGTGATGATGTTAGAGAAGGTTTAACTGCGATTGTTTCAGTAAAAATCGAAAACCCTGAATTCGAAGGTCAAACAAAAGAAAAACTTGGTAACTCAGAGGTTACAGGCGCAGTTCAAGATGTTGTTAAAGAAAAATTGCAAGAATGGTTAGAATTTAATCCAAAGCTTGCTCGCACAATTATTGAAAAAACTTTACAGGCACAAAGAGCAAGAGAAGCTGCTCGTAAGGCTCGTGAATTAACAAGAAGAAAATCTGTTCTTGAAAATTCAACACTTCCGGGTAAACTTGCCGATTGCTCAAACAGAGAACCTGAAAAATGCGAAATCTACATAGTCGAAGGAGATTCAGCCGGTGGTTCTGCAAAACAAGGCAGAAACAGAATGTTCCAAGCAATTTTGCCATTAAGAGGTAAAATTTTGAACGTTGAAAAAGCAAGACTTGATAAGATTTATGCTAACAATGAAATTCAATCAATGGTTCAAGCGTTTGGTATTACAATCAGTAAGAACGAAGAAGAATTTAATTTAGACAAATTGCGTTACCACAAAATCATCATCATGACCGATGCCGATGTTGATGGTGCGCACATTAGAACACTTCTTCTAACATTCTTCTTCCGTTATGCAAAACCGCTTATTGAAAACGGTTATGTTTATATCGCTCAACCACCTCTATTCAAGGTTACAAGCGGTAAAACAGCGGAATATTTGTATGACGAACACGCTTTAGACAAGATGTTAAAAGAACGTGGTATCAAGTCTTTGAGCTTATCAGACAAAACTAAAACAAAAGTTAAGACTGGCGACGAATTGTTGACATTATTATCAAACATGGCAACTTTCTACAAGTCTTACAACAACCCTATTTTGAACATAATTCCTTCAGTTGTTCTTAGAGGTTTGATTCGTTCTGATGTTAAGGCTGAAGATTTTGAAGACCAAGCTAAGATGACAGAAGTTGTTGAATACTTGGCTCATTATTTGAAAGACCACGCAGAAAATTATCATATTGAAGAAGCTAAGAATTACGAAGTTTCATTAAAATATAACGCTGAAACTGCAAAATACGCTATTCAATTAGACTTGTTCGAAAATGAACACGAATTAATTACGGCAAATATCATTAAGAGTAACGAATTCAAGCGTTTGAAAAATTCTTATCCGCTAATCAGAGATTTCTTGATTGAAGAAGAAAAAATGCTTATTTTGGAAACGGAAAACGGCGAAGTTGAAATCACATCATTTGAGCAATTACAAAAACTTGTTGATGACAGAGGTCAAAAAGGCTTAGCAATTCAAAGATTTAAAGGTCTTGGTGAAATGATGCCTCAACAATTGTGGGAAACAACAATGGACCCTGAAACAAGAACATTGTTGAAGGTTAACATTGAAGACGCTATGATGTGTGACCAGTTATTTGATATTTTGATGGGCGATAAGGTTGAACCTCGTCGTGATTTCATTGAATCAAATGCTGTATATGCGACAAACATCGATACTTAATAATGTTTCAAATAAAAAAAGTGATGTTTCAAATGAAACATCACTTTTTTTAGTAAAAGATATATTTTATCAACTCATCTATCTACAAAAAACTTAATATTAGTTCATTTTAAAATCTTGAGCAAATTCTTGTCGTTGATTAACATAATTAGAACTCATTTGCTCGTCCGATTCAGCCCTACGTCTTTCTAATTGAACTTGTCCATTTTTCACTACTTCTTGAAGTTGACCTAAATTTTGCTCAATACTTGTTAAAACTTGTTCAGCATAAACTGTTGCGCCATCTTTAATTCTTGTAGCTTCATCAATTGCTTGATTTCTAACGCTTTCAGCTTCATCTAAAGCCTTACGCTTAATATCTTCGCAATCCGTAATTACTTGTTCTTTAATTTTTTCAGCTTCTCTTTGAACAGCTCTTAATAAATCAGATTCACTCAATAGTCTATTAGCTTCTGCTTGAGCATCTACGATAACTTTTTCTGCGCGTTGCTGAGCTTCATACTGAAGTTCATCTTTACGTCTTAATAATGCTCTAGCTTCCTTTATTTCATCAGGAAGTGCAGCATATAACTTATCTAAGATGTTTGTAACTGTATCTTTTCTAACGACCGAAAACGAACCAAGAAGCGGTAAACCCTTGTCCAAGGCTTCTTCAAGTTCACTCATTAAACCATAAATAACATCTTGTTGTGAATTCATTTTTTACTCCGTAAATCTATATGATAGTTACCATGAATTGTACAACAAATAGAGGATAAAAGTCAACGTAACATGTTAATTTATGCATTTCTTTCTATATAGTTAATATCGCGCTCAATTGTATTAATAATGGTATTAATACAATTATTTGCTTTTTCTGCCTCTACTATATATAGATTAGAATTGAATGGGCATTTTCTTTTAATTGAATCAAATAAAACATTATAAGCAATTACTGAACTTAATTTTTTACCTAAATCTGTTCGCATATTCTTCTTATATATATCCGGCAAGGTAGCAATTATGCAACAAAGCATATCGTCAATTTTATTTTTTTTAAAAAAACTCATGCCAAAAAAATTAAAATCAGCATCTCTAAGAACTATTCTCTGTAACTTTTTAAAATAATTTTTCAATTCTAATAAAATATCTTCATTCATAAAGATAATTATACAGAAAACATCGCAAAATAACAATACCAAGCCTATTCTCATTATATATCTCTGTGATAAAATAAAGCTATGAATAAAATAATAATTTCACCTTCAATATTATCTGCTGATTTTGCCAGATTAGGCGAAGAAGTTCAAGCTGTAAAAGAAGCCGGTGCTAAATGGCTTCACGTTGATGTTATGGATGGGCATTTTGTGCCAAATATTTCAATAGGTGTTCCGGTTGTAAAATCTTTAAGAAAATCAACTGATTTAATTCTTGATACGCATTTGATGATAGAAAATCCTGAAAAATATATTGAACCTTTTGCAAAAGCAGGTTCTGATATCTTAACATTTCATTATGAAGCTTGTAAAAATTCTAATCAAGTAAATGAAGTAATTGATTTAATAAAAAATTTTAATGTAAAAGTAGGACTTTCAATCAAACCTAAAACTGAAGCAAAAGAGATTTTTGAATTTTTATCTAAGATTGACTTGCTTTTAGTAATGACAGTAGAACCCGGGTTTGGCGGTCAAGAATTTATGCACGATTGCGCAATGAAAATTCCTTTTATAAGAGATAAAGCTCCTAATAATCTTATCATTCAAGTTGATGGTGGTATTAACAATTTGACTTCAAAAATTTGTACATCATTAGGCGCAAATTCACTTGTTGCTGGAAGTTATATTTATGGAAGTAATGATTACAAAAAAGCAATAGATAGTTTGCTTTAAATTAATTGTAAAAATTACAAACCACCTTGAAGTCTTGAAAGAGGTTCTTTGCTTTCAGGAGGTAAATAGAGTTGATTTGGATTATGAATGTTAAATTTCAAACCTGATATCGGAGGAAATTCTTGACGCATACCAATAATATTTTTATACCAATTTAACGATTCATTTTTTGATATCAATTTTATGTTACCTTGACATTGCGCTTCATCACTACGTCTTTGAGCTATTTGCAGCAAACGTGTTCCAATATCTTTATAATAATCTAAACCTTTTTTATAATATGGCGTATTTGGATTTGAAAAATTTCTCAATTCATCAACAAAAACATGACTTGGATCTGTTTTATCCCAAGGTGTTTGTTGGTATTTTCTAATTGAAACATCTATTGAGCCAATAATATCGCCTGAATCATTTTGAATAGTATAATTTTCAATTGCATTTTCTTTATAACGTTTAAATACATTTAAAGTTACATTTTCCTTGCCCTTGCGCACTGCAACTTTTCCAATATAGCCTTCTAAACAACTTCCGATGTTGGTATGTGTAATTGCATTAGGAATGTTTCTTTTGAAACACACTGATGAATTTTTGTTATAACTAATCGGAAATTGTGTTCCGTTTGTACCATAATAAAATTTAACTATCATAATATCTTAAAAACTTCTAAAAATTTTTTTTGCTATTGTCTTTTGATAAATCATTTTGTGCTAAAATTTATCTATGGAAAAGAAAGTATTTTTAATTTTTAACACAGCTTTTATCGGAGATATGCTTGTGACAAATACTCTTGTGCAAAATATCAAGAGTTATTATCCTGATTCAAAAGTTGTTTTTGTATGTAATACTCCGTTTGTTGATGTTGCAAAATATCAAGATGAAGTTGACGAAGTAGTAGCTTTTGACAAGAAAAAAGATAAATCTTTGAAAGGGATTTTAAATTTTGTGAAAAGATTTCCATACAAAAAACCATTCGCTTCGTTTGTTACTTATGCAAATGAAAGAAATTTGCTTATCTCAAGACTTTTAGGTGCAAAACATATAATTTCGCATAACAAATGTAAATTTTGGAATACAAAAGAAAAATTTGAACTAAAAGAATATATCCACATGAAAGACCAATGGGGAGGCTTGATTGAGCCTTTAGTCGGTGAACACAAAAATCTTCCAATAAAATATTGTCCACCCGAAAACAATACGCCTGTTGTAAACATGGTAAAAACCCTTAAAAATCCTGTTGTAGTTTGTACGACAAGTAATTTTTATAAAAAAGATATAAAGGTTGCTGATTGTATTGAGTTAATGAAAAAACTTAATGAAGAAGGGTTTACACCGCTTTTAACGGGCGCGGGTAAAACAGCTGAGGATTTTAATTTAGGGCTTAAAAAATCAGGATATTTTAATTATGTTGACCTAATTGATTGTACAACATTTTCTGAATTCGCTAATATTTTAAAAATTTGTAATCGTTGTATTACTGTGGATACAGGTACTTTACATTTTGCAAATGCTTTAAATGTTCCTGTTGTAGAAGTTTTTTATGCTGATTGCGCAGAACGTTGGTCGTCTGATGAAACACTTTATCCTTGTCGCACACTTGTTGGTGAAAATGTGACTCCGAATGAAATTATGAATGCTTTTAAGGATTTAAATAATGAAGTTTGTACAATACTTTGATGGACATATTGTTATTAATTTTTTCGGTTTGCTTATAAGAGTAAAGCATAGTTTTAAGTATAATTGTCCGGAAGTTGTGGAATGTGGTATCAAACATTCTCCCTCGCCCACAAGGAGCGAAGGAGAAAAAATAATTGTTTCTCTAACAAGTTTTCCGGCTAGAATTAATATTGTAGTTAAAACTATTAAAACACTTCTTACGCAAACGCTTAAACCTGACGCGGTTATTCTTTGGCTTGCGCCGGAACAGTTTCCGAATGGTGAAAAAGATTTACCGCAAGAGTTATTGGATTTAAAACAATATGGCTTGACAATCGATTGGTATAAAGATATTCGTTCTTATAAAAAAATTATTCCAACATTAAAAAAGTATCCGAATGCGGTTATTATTACAACTGATGATGATATTTATTATGCGCCTGATACGCTTGAGAGTTTGTATAAATCGTATTTGGAGCATAAGACGGAAGTACACGCGCACAGGTGTGATTGGTTGAAGGTGGTGGAAGAGGACGTTCAAACCCCACCCCCTAACCCCCTCCCTCAAGGGGCGGGGGAACATGCTTGTGGCGCTCAATCTAAGCATAAAGTTATTAAGTGGAAAAAAACACGTGAATTATATTTAGATAGACATAGAGGTGTTGCAAGCTTTCATAACAGACTTACAGGCTATGGCGCAGTTTTGTACCCGCCAAATTGTTTTTACAAAGATGTGTGTGATGAAAGTTTAATCAAGGAATTGATTCCGACACACGATGATATTTGGCTTTGGGCGATGGCAACATTGAACGGATATAAAACCAGATTGGTCAAAGGATATTCTGAATCTATTAATTATGTTGAAAATTCACAACAATATGGGCTTTGTAAAATCAATAAAAAAGGCGTTGGAATGTCTTTGGATGAAGCGTATGAAATTATGCTGAAGAAATATCCACAATTACTTGAAATTTTAGAAAACGAGGAATGTACTGAATGCTAATAAAATCTTTGTTTTGGCAAATTATAAATTCGATTGTAAAAATTTGTCTTGAAATTTTTGTGTTTGATAGAAAAATCAGAAGAATTTTGAAGGGTAATTGGGCGAAGTTTTATTTGAGAAAGTATGTGGTGAAAGGTTGTAAGGATTTTAATAAAACCCTCTCCCTTGCCCTCTCCCAAGGAGAGGGAATGACCAAAGTCGTTCAACTTGGCGACTCACGTCCGGTCATTGCGAAGAGCAGTGGTGAAGATGGGCGACGAAGCAATCCACAAAATGATATGGATTGCCACGAGGAACAAAGTTCCTCTCGCAATGACGGCACACCTAAAGCTGATATTCCTAACTCTCAAATTATTTGGCAATACTGGGAAAGTAAAGACGGTTCAATACCTCCACTTGTTCAAGCTTGTCTTAACAGTGTCGATAAATTTAAAGGCGATAGAAAAAGAATAATCCTTAACCCATACAACGTGAAGGATTACGTTGATATTCCTGAAATTTTTTGGCGAATGCGAGAAAAAGGTTTAATTAAAACGGCATTTTTTTCAGATATTTTGAGAACTTGTCTTTTGATTCAACATGGCGGAATTTGGATGGATGCAACCGTTCTTTTAACGGAAGAATTGCCTGAATATATTACTAATGCAGAATTATTTGTTTTTCAAAATGATTTAATAATTGATTTGGATGGGTTAAATATGGCAAGCTATTTTATTGTTGCAAAACCTAATAATCCGATTCTTGTGCAGACCTTAAAAGCAATGGAAGCTTATTGGAAAGAAAATCGCTTTTTAGTGAATTATTTTACTTTTTTGCACGCTTTTACGATGGTTACACAAAAAAATAAAGAAATTTTTTCAAAAGTTCCATTTTTTAATTTTTTATCTGTTCAACAAATGCAAGGTGAATTATTAAATAAGTTTAATGAAGATAGATGGGAACAACTTAAGAAAATTAGCGGTGTTCACAAATTGACTCATAAACAATCAGTGTTAACTAAAAAGAAAGAAATAAAGATAGAGGGAACATTCTTCGAACATATTTTAGAGGAGTTTAAATAATGAAGATTAGTATAGCTTATGCACCTGACGATAAATACGTTAATCAAACAGTTGTTTCAATGAAAAGCGCATTAGAACATAACGAGCAGGTTGAATTTATAATTATGTATTCAAAACTTTCTGCTGAAAGTATGCAAAAATTAGGCGCAGTTGGTGGAAGCTTAAGGCTTATAAAAATGGATGAAAGCCAATTTGCGGATTTAACACTTTCAAAATGGGTTACGGTGCAAGCTTGGTTTAGAATTAAACTTCCTGATTTATGCAAAGATTTAGATAAAGTTCTATATCTTGATTGCGATACACTTATTCGCGGGAATTTGGACGAATTATTTTCATTAGACTTGACTGATAAATATCTTGCCGGAGTCAAAGATGTTTGGGGCGTTTCAAAATACGTTAAAAGACTTGATATGAAAAGCGGAGTGTACGTAAATTCAGGCATGCTGTTGTTTAATTGTGATTATTGCAGAAAAGAACATTTTTTTGATAAGGTTATCGATTTTGCAAAAAATAACGCGAAGATTATTGAATTTTGCGATCAGGATTCAATCAATAAGGTTGTTGATGAATATAAACTTGTAGTTTCCCCAAAATACAATCTGATGGATACTTGGTGGAGAGGCGGATACTATGAATTTGAAGGTGAAGAAGAAGCAGAGTATTTAAAAGCAAAAGAAAATCCTGTAATCGCTCACCTCACAGGTTTAAAGCCGGCATTTAAAGGTTGCGGTAACAAATTTAAAGACGAATGGTGGGAAGTTGCCAAAAAAACAAAAATTTACGATGAATTATTAAGAGATTATATGGCATCGAAAGAACCTTCTAATAATGAGCCTTTATTAAGACAAATTTTTTCTATAAAAAATGAATACGAAGGAAAAACTAAGAAAAAGATTTTAAGAATTTTAGGGCTTAAATTTAGAATTAAATAGCGCAAAATTGACTTACAAGAGTTGTTAAATTAGAATGGTTAATAAGGTTGCGGATTGAATCATCATTTTAGCTTTTCTGTAAAAAGATAGAAGCCATTATGAGGAACAATCCCCACCCCCTTCCCTCTCTGTCTCCACAGGAGACATCTCTCCCACTAAATGAATGCTGTGGGAGAGAGCAAAGTATTAATGAGAGTCTATACCCCTCCCTCAAGGGGCGGGGGAATTGCAATAAATTAAGGAGAATCATGTCAGGTTTAGAATTTGATCCGGGGTTCGCGCCCTACATACTAGCTTTTAGAGGAACTGTTGAATATTTATATATGGATATCAATCGTTTCAAAAATCTTTCACAAAAGAAAATGAAGTTTAAACAATATTACAAAAAAATGCTCGAAATCTTTAATAACAATCTGGGTTTTTACGTTGGATGTCTTATGTGGGCTGCATATATAAAAACTCAACCGGAGCAAGAAATCTTAAACAACAATTGTCTTGGCCAAGAATACAATGAAGAAGAAAATATTTCTGATACAGAATTTATGATTAAGTTTCTTGAACTTCTTCCAAAAGATGTGAAATATTTTTTAGGTCAAAATTACGAAATTAATCAAAGCGATATGAAAATTTTAGAGCTGTATAAAGAATTCTTAATCCTAAATAAAGGTTTTGTTAATTCTAAAAACAATACAGATATTGTTCTTCCAAATGGAGTTAAAACCGAAGGTGCTGAAGGTTTTAAGGATAAAATTATGGAAGTAATAAAAAGTGAAGATTTGTCAAAATTATTAGAATATAGGGATTTGATATGTCAAATATAATTAATGTTGCAAGAGGTTTAGAAAAAGCCGATTTAGTAATTAAAAACGCAAATATTGTGAATGTTTTATCAGAAGAAATTCATAAAGGCGATATTGCAATTTGTGATGGTATGATTGCAGGGATTGGCGAAAATTATTCGGGCGAAAAAGAAATTGATATCAACGGTGCTTACGTAACGCCTTCGTTTATTGACGGACACGTGCATTTGGAAAGTACGATGATGTTGCCGAAAGAATTTGCAAAAACAGTTCTTCCTGCCGGTACAACAACGGTTATTATTGACCCGCACGAAATTTCGAATGTATTGGGCTTGCACGGTATAAGTTTTATGCACGAAGCTGTAAAAGATTTACCGTTGAATGTTTATACAATGCTTCCTTCTTGCGTTCCGGCGACACCATTTGAAACATCAGGCTTCGATTTGAACAGTTATGATTTGTCTTTATTAATCGACAAACCTTGGGTGCTTGGTATTGCAGAGATGATGAATTTCCCAGGGGTTTTGAATTTAGACAAAAACGTTATGGCAAAATTAGAACTCGCAAAATCAAGAGGTAAAAGAATCGACGGACACGCACCATATTTGAGTGGCAAGGATTTGTGCGGATATATTGCAAGTGGTGTGAAATCTGACCATGAATGCACAACTCCGGAAGAAGCAATTGAAAAATTGCGTCTTGGTGTTTACGTTATGATTAGAGAAGGTACTGCGGCAAAAGATTTAGATGCTTTAATACCTGTTCTTAAAACTTCTAACACTAGAAAGTGCATTTTTGTAACTGACGACAGACATCCTGCGGATTTGAAAGAACATATTAACGGAATGGTTAGACGTGTGGTTGAAGCAGGCGTTGACCCGATTAAAGCGGTTCAAGTTGCAAGTTTGAATACAGCTGAATATTTTGGATTAAAAGACCTTGGTGCAATTGCTCCGGGGTATAAAGCAGATTTGCTTGTTCTTCCTGATTTAAAAACGTTTAAACCTGATATTGTTTTAAAAGACGGTCAAGTTGTAGCTCAGGATGGTAAATTAGCGGTTGAAATTCCTGAAAACGATGCGATTGCAACTCGTAACTCTGTAAACGTACGTTGGATTACAATGGACGATTTTAAAATTCCGACAAAAGGCGAAGGCTTGAAACAAGTTCGTGCTTTAGAGGTAATTCCTCATCAACTTATTACAAAATCTGTTATGTCTGATGTTAAAGTCGTTGACGGAAACGCGGTAAGCAATGTTGAAACGGATACATTAAAGATTTGCGTAATTGAAAGACACAGAGCGACAGGAAATATCGGTAAAGGATTTGTTAAGGGATTTAATTTAAAATGTGGTGCGATTGCATCAACAGTAGCACACGATTCACACAACATGATTGTAATCGGTACAAATGATTTTGACATGTACACAGCAGCAGTAGCTTTAATTAAGTGCCAAGGCGGTAAGGTTGTTGTTAAAGATGGAGAAATTATTTCTCAATTACCGCTTCCTATTGCAGGTTTAATGTCTGATAAAGAATTCGATTTTGTAGTAGAAAAATGTGATGAATTAAACAAGGCTGCTCATTCAATCGGATGCAAATTAGAAGATCCGTTCATGACAATGGGATTTTTATCTTTACCTGTAATTCCTGAATTAAAAATTACGGATAAAGGCGTTTTCGATACTAACAAATTTGATTTTGTAGATATTTTTGAAGGTGAAAAAGTTAAAAAGTAATTTAACTATCATCATTTCATAAATTCAATTTTTCTTTGTGATAAAATAAATTTATGAAAAAAATAGCGCTTGTTAGTCACGGATGTGCAAAAAACTTAGTCGATTCAGAATTAATGTTAGGGCTTCTTGCTCAAAACGGTTATGAAATTACACTTAATGAAGACGAAACTGACACAGTAATAGTTAATACCTGTTCATTTATTTGTGATGCAGAACGCGAGTCTATACATTCGATTTTAGAACTTGTTGATGCGGGCAAAAAAGTTATTGTTACAGGTTGTTTAGCTCAAAAACATCCGGAAGAATTAAAAAAAGAAATTCCTGAACTTGCAGGTGTTGTTGGTGCAACAGATTTCACTAAAATCATCGAAGTTTTGAAAAAAATTGATAATGAATATGTTTGTGAAGTTAGTGAGAAACCAAACTATATTTATCCTGAAAATATTGAACGCCAACAGATTACAATGGGTGCAAGTTCATATATAAAAATAGCAGACGGTTGTAATTATCGTTGCGGTTATTGTATTATTCCATACTTGCGCGGTGATTATCACTCAAGAAAAATGGAAGATATTATAGAAGAAGCTAAAAAGCTTGTTAGAAAAGGTGTTACAGAAATTATCCTAATTGCACAAGATACAACTGGTTACGGCATTGATATATATAAAAAACCTATGCTTGCAAAACTTCTTGAAGGACTCAACAAAATCGAAGGTTTGGGCTGGATTAGAATTATGTATGCATACCCGACTCAAATGACTGACGAGCTTTTAGATACAATTGCAAAGCTGGATAAAGTTGTTAAATACGTTGATATTCCGCTTCAGCATTCACATCCGGAAATGCTTAAAATGATGAATCGTCCGTCGTTTGATTATCGACCAATGATTGAAAATATAAGAAAACGTATACCTAATGTTTCAATCAGAACTGCATTTATCGTTGGATACCCTGGAGAAACGGAAGAACACTTTGAACATTTGTGCGAATTCGTGCGTGATATGAAATTCGATAGAATGGGCGTGTTTACATATTCAAGAGAAAAAGGCACTCCTTCTTATAATATGCCAAATAGAGTTGGAGCAAGAATTGCAAAACAACGCTACAAAAAGCTTATGGAAATTCAACAAGGGATTTCTATAGAACGCAACAAAAGCTTTATCGGCAAAACTATTCCTTGTATTATTGAATGTTATGCAGATAATGGAGAAATTATAGCACGTTCTCAATATGACGCACCGGAAATTGATGGAGTTGTAAATATTCAAACAGATAAACAAGTTGTGCCGGGCGATATTGAAATGGTTAAAATTATTAATGCTACCGAATATGATTTAATCGGCGAAATTTAATCCTTATAAATTTTCATTCAACAATTGTAAACTGTATACACAACCACTTGTCATGAAAAATTTACATGTTAGAATTTAATCAAATCCAACAGGATTAAGGAGTACGTATCGTGAAAAAAACAAGTTTAATACTTGCTGCTGTAATAATGTTTGCCTTCACTGGCACAAATTTTGCTGCAGAAACTCCTATCGAAAACTCAATCGAAGCTTACACTCAACAAATTCAACAAAACCCTGATGCTGCATTGGCTTATTCAAACAGAGCATCTTTGAAATTTATAAAAAAAGATATTCAAGGCGCGATTACAGATTTTGATAAAGCAATTCAAATCAATCCGAATAATCCGGAATTATACTTAAACAGAGGTTATATAAAACAAGTAATAAATGACCTTAATGGTGCTATGGCTGATTATAATGCAGCATTGAAAGTTCGCCCAAACTTTGCTTATGCTTATAATAATAGAGGCGTGTTAAAAGCAGCACTAAATGACATTCAAGGTGCTATGGATGATTATGCAAAGGCATTACAAATAAATCCTAAATACTCTGACGTTTATTATAACAGAGCTAATTTAAAATATATGCTAAGCGACAACAATGGCGCTTTAAATGATTATAATAAAGCTATTGAAATAAATCCAAAAGATGCAGAAGCTTTTAATAACAGAGGCGTTGTAAAAAAACGTTTAAATTTCAATGTCGGAGCACTAAGCGATTACTCTCAAGCAATTGCACTTAACCCAAAAGACAGTATTGCTTATGCAAATAGAGGACGTTTAAAAAAATTATATTTTGATAACGAAGGAGCTGCTATTGATTTAGATCAAGCTGTAGCTTTGGCTGAAAAACAAGTATTTATCAAGAATGTTAAACCTTTAGTTTCAAACGAAAGCTATATTGCTTCTCTTCCGATTGTTGAAGGTATTACGAATGATATCACTCCAATTTTCAAATCAAAACCTACAAAAGAAGTTCAAAAAGCTAATGAAATCGTTGCTTATAACACTCCAAAAACAATTGGAACAACTAGAACTACAACAATTTCTGTACAAAAACAAACTACGCCGGTTATTGCACAAATAACACAAATAGCGCAAATAAAAACAGCTGATACTAATTATATAGCACCAAAACAAATTGCGCCAAAACAAGTTGTTGAACCGCAACCGATTGCACAAAAAATTACACCGGTTCAACAACCTACCGTTATCAAAGAACAAAGAATAGCTTCTGCAACACCTGTTATTAATGCCGGAATTGGAACCGTTAAAGCAGCAATGGCTTCTTCTGTTACAACGACTGTAGTAAAAACCAATCCTACAACTAATGTAAAATTAGCAGAAAGTTATTATATTCGAGGCCTGCAAAAATGTGTTCTTAGAGATTTGCAAGGTGCAGTTGCAGATTTAAACAAAGCTATAGAAAATAATTCTAATTATGCAGATGCTTATTATTATAGAGCCGCAATCAGAAAAGAACTTGGAGACAATGAAGGATTTAAAAATGACTACTCAAAAGCCATTCAAATTAATCCCTCATTGCAAACATTCAACGATTCAAATTGTCTTTCTTTGATTAACTAAACTTGATTTTTTACTTTTGCCTCCAGACACCATGTGAAAAGTCTTTTTGCCTTCTTTTTATTTGTAGTATTGCTAAGAGGGAGACTGGGTGTTGTAATTAAGTCTTGTGGTATGTCTAATGTCTCCCGACAGAGTTTTCTTTTCTTTTGCCTTCTTTTTATTTTTAGTATTGCTAAGAGAGAGACTGGGCGTTGTAATTTAGTCTTGTGGTATGTTTAATGTCTCCCGACAGAGTTTTCTTTTCTTTTTGTCTTCTTTTTATTTGTAGTATTGCTAAGAGGAAACTGGGCGTTGTAATTTAGTCTTGTGGTATGTCTAATGTCTCCCGACAGAGTTTTCTTTTCTTTTTGTCTTCTTTTTATTTGTAGTATTGCTAAGAGGAAACTGGGCGTT
>CAKVND010000040.1 GCA_934777245.1 uncultured Candidatus Melainabacteria bacterium
GATTCAAAACAACTAATTGCAACTGCTTTTACAAAAGCGTTCAACAAACATTTTTACAATGAGCTTGTAATCGGCAAGCTTGCTCATTCTGAATTAAAAAACAACATCAACAAAGGCGATGAAGTTGATGTTACAATGCCGGGACTTTTAACTCTATTCGATTATGATGGTGGTGATTTGCCAAACGCAGAAATGGCAACACTTTCTACTTGCAAAGTTAAAATCGACAGAGGTAAAGCTTTCCATTTCGAATTATCAGAAATGGAAGAAAAAATGTTAAAAGCATCTGTTAGTGCAAACGAGCAAGTAGAATTAGCAAGAGACTATACAAGTGACGCCATCAAGCAATTTGCGGCTGCTGTAGATACTGCTTATGCAAACTTATACACAAGAGCCGGTCATTATTTAGACAACAGCGGTGAAGCAATCACCTTAACACCTGCGGTTGCGAAAGATATTTTTGCATATATGCAAGCAAAATTCCAACGCGGTGACGGTAAAGGTCATACTAACTGGATTGATGGTTCAATGGTTTGTGTTATTCCGCCTGAGTATCAATTCTATTTGGGTAAAATGGAAGATTTGAAATACACAGAAACAGGTAAAAACGAATTGAAAAAAGGTTACATCGGCTCTCTTTGCGGTTGGGAAATTCTTGTTTCAAATAACATTGCACAACCGGAAGACGGCGTTTTTTATCCGTTATTTGGCGTAAAAGGAAAAACTCTTGCTGGCGGTATTTCTTCAGATTTGAATACAACTTCTTATGTACCTGAAAAGAATTTTAACACTTGTTATAAAGGTTATGGTTTGTATGGTGTTGGTGCGCCAAGAGCAGATTATTTAGGTACAGTAAAAGTTAAGGCAGAGTTGGCGTTGGGGTAACATTCAACGCAATTGAAAATGGAAAGTGGAAAATGGAAAATTATTAATAAAATTTTCAATTTTTCATTTGTTCAATAGTTTAGTATTTGTGGATTGCCACGAGAACCAAAGGTTCTCTCGCAATGACAGCTCATTTAAAATGTGTTGCGCCAAGTCATTGACTAAATAACCCCTCACCCCTACCCCTCTCCCACAAGGGGCGAGGGGAAATTTATCTCGAAGCAATCCATAATAGCTTTACTGACTCGCTATCATTTCAATATAATTGAAAAATTTATTATGAACTTAATGTCTTAACGACTCAACAACTTAAAGACATTAAAAAAGAAAGGATTTTTATGACAAGAGATATAATTAATGTTCAATATCCGACTTTAGACCACACAGAATCAGTGGCAAATATCGGAATTACAAAAACTACTGTTGTGCAAGCAAATGGAATTACAATTGCGGATGCGTTTTCTAACAAAAACAATTCACTTTTTATTGTAATTGACTCAACTTCAAGTGCTTCCTCTTTGCTAACGGTTAAAGCCGGAGATGCTTATCCAAACTCAATGTTAGGTGATATCGTGATTGAATTACCAAAAGGTATTTCGGCAATTCAAGTTCAGGATTTATCAAGATTTGAAAAAGCCGATGGGTCTATTGATTTAGATTTCGCTCAAGGTTTTGTCGGTACAATTTTTGCAATCGCTAAGTGGGCTGGGGTAAGAACTGTTTAATAGAAAAAGGGGGCTATGCCCCCTTTCTTAATGGAAAATTGAAAGTGGAAAATGGAAAATTGTTAAAAAAAAGTCAATAAGTGGATGAGTACGTTTTTTGTTACTTTATATTATAAAACTAGTTTTATCTTGAACAAGTTTAAAATAATTTTCCACTTTCAATTTTTCATTTTCCATTTGCATCCCCATTAACTTTAAGAAGAAAGGATATTATGTATAAGATTAAGTATTTACCGACCGGAAATGTTTTTGTTTTACCTAAAGATGACGCCATGGCACTCAAAGAAAAAAGTCCGAGTGATTATCAAATCATAGAGAAAAATGGGCGTAAGGTAAAAGATAAAATTAAACCGAAAATTAAGGAAGTTGAAAACTCTATTTTTTCAAAAGTAGTTGAAAAGGAGTAGTGTATGAAGTTTTTAGACGCATTAGCAAAAATGGAATCAGGCGGGAATTATAAAACTTTTAACAAATATGGTTACGCAGGCAAGTACCAAATGGGCGAAATGGCGATGATTGACGCAGGTTACTATATCAAAAAAGGGAATTTTAACAATGATTGGAGTGGATTTTTTACCGGAAAAGACGGAGTCTATTCAATAACGGATTTTCTTAATAATCCACAAGCGCAAGAAAATGCACAGATAATTTTTAAGAAGCGTCAATGGGGCTATTTGAAAGCCGTTGGCGCAGATAAATATATAGGAAAAGTGATAAACGGTTATACAATAACAAAATCAGGATTGCTTGCCGGCGCGCATTTGAAAGGTGCAGGGTGCGTAATTAATTATTTGAAATCAGATGGAAAGAATAACGCGTGTGATGCGTTTGGAACATCAGTCGAAACCTACATGAAGAAGTTTGCAGGATATGATGTTTCGGGAATTTGCGGGTGAGATTGTAAATTTATAATACAAAGATGTATGGAAAATTGTTTGAAAGTCAATAAGTGAATAGGTGAATGAGTGAATAAGTTCGTTTAAAATTTTTCTAGCGATACTTGCGTTAGATTATAAATTAGGCGTTACCAGATAATAATAGAGAATAAAAATATCCAACAATCGCACTTTACAAACAAAAATTTTTAATACGAACTTATTCACCTATTCACTTATTCACTTTTTTACAATTATTTGAGTAAGTAACTCGTTTTTTGACATTAATTTTAAGGAGTAAATATGACATTAACTTTATTAGATTTATATAACACGGCAGCAACGCAAGAATGGTCAATGTATGACAATGATGCGGTTTCAGGTGATGAATTCGAAAAATCTCTTGTATTAGCTTTAAATAAAGCGTTGCAGGAGATTCTTTATTCTTATGAATTTAGTTTTCGTAATAGAACACATATTTTGTTTACAATTCCGCGAATCAATACTTACGATTTGCCTAACGGCATGATTAAGAAAAATTTGGAAGGTGATTATTGTGTTAAACTCGGAACAAAATTCTTAAAACGAATTGAAACTCCTGAAAATTTGGATGAAAAATCTGGCATTCCGGAAGGTTTTTATTTAAATAATGATAAAATTTATTTTTATCCAACGCCAAAGGAACAGTCAATTGTAACGATTGATTATATAACGTTGTGCATCGGAGAAAACAAAGACGGAGAAGAAATTTTCACGCTTAAAGAAGATGACGATGTTGTTTCAGTGCCGGCGCATTTAGAGGAATTATTGAAAAATGCAGTTATTTCAAGAGCAATGCTGAATTCTATTGCGTCAGAAAGTGATGAGAATTTCTCTGCTTATAAAAAACAGTCTGAAACCGCGTATAGATTATTGGTAAAATATGCGAAAGGAGTTGATGGCGAAAAGAAGATTTGTTTGTAAAATTGTTTTGAGATTTTGAGAAATACAATTGACAAAAAGGGTAATATCGTAAATAATAAAAGTATAGGGAACCTGAGTACAAGGTTCTAGATTGCACTCAGTCCACCGTCCTCTAAAAAGCACTTAAAGAACTTAAAAATAGTAGCGCTGCAATCGCTGCTATTTTTATTAGTAATTTAGCGCACATAGTCGTGTCCTCCTTTCTAGCTTAATTCCACCAATTACTGTTGTGCCAGAGGTAGGAGCTTTAACGGTAGTTCCCATTTGCTTTTTAATGTTCAATGGAGTTGTTATACTATAAATAAATGTTTGAAATAGAAATTGTATTTAACGCTTGTTTGTAACGCTTTCTTTACATTGGGGCAACTTTCTAATTGTTCATGTTTTATTATATATAGAAAGTGTAGGTAAAATATGGTAGCAGCAATTAGTCCTGTTAATACTAGCATTCAAAATCCTCAATTTAAGGGTAGAACAAAAATTAAATCAGTTGAACAATATCCTGATTATAAAGTTGTGACTATGGAAACCGAAGCGTCTACTGGTAAGAAGTGGGGAGTAGGTATTGCGTCTGCTGCTATTTGTGGGTTAGGTCAAGCTGTAAATGGAGAATGGGGAAAAGCTGCGGGATTCTTTGTTGCTGGAAATTTTCTACCTCCCGTAATAGCAGCTGTTGCCGGTGGTATAGTGGGGCTAAAAGGAGGAAAAATCGGTTCGTTAGGTGGGCCTATGGCTATGCTTGGCATATTAGCTAGTTTCGCAGTGCCCAGAGTTTGGAGTATTGTTGATGCAGTTAAAAATGCTAGTTCTGAAACAACTCAAATTATTCCGAATAAAAAGAATAGTGCCAATATAAATGTAAGCGCATAGGTTAATTACTAAGTTTTTGTTGGGGTTTCACCCCAACTTACTTAAATTTAGTAGTCTAACAATTGTCAACCGACCAAATGTTTACGTGCATAGCTTTTAGAAAATACGCCAAACTTGTAGTTCTGACTGTAGAGGTTGACATGGCGTTTTACTTGAATTTAGTAGTCTAACAATTGTCAACCGACCAAATGTCTACGTGCGTAGCCTTCAGAAAATACGCCAAACTTGTAGTTTTGACTGTTGAGGTTGACATGGCGTTTTACTTGAATTTAGTAGTCTAACAATTGTCAACCGACCAAATGTTTACGTGCGTAGCTTTTAGAAAATACGCTAAACTTGTAGTTTTGACTGTTGAGGTTGACATGGCGTTTTACTTGAATTTAGTAATCTAACAATTGTCAACCGACCAAATGTTTACGTGCGTAGCACAAAAAAAGCCCCAAATGGGGCTGAAAATTTTTGTAAGATGTAAGATTTATAAGAGAGTGTTATGTTTTTTTTGAAGTGAATAAGTGAATAAGTCAATAAGTGAATAAGTTCGTATTAAATATTTTTTCATATAATGCGTTCAATAATTGAGTCTTTTTTGATAAATAAGTCTAAAATGAACTTATTCACCTATTCACTCATTCACTTATTGCCCTATGCTATAAAGTTATTCCCAAATCTGTTAGCGCCGTAGAAGAAAGATTCTCTCATAACTTGTTGAAGGTTTCTTTTTCTAACAACTTTGTTGCCAACTTGTGTGTTAGCGATGTCATTAACAGATTTTGTGTAGCAAGAGGTAACAAGAGAGTTGATGTACTTAGAAACAGTTGTTTCTTTTTCGCTTTCTTCAACTGAAACAGTTTCAACTTCAGAATCAAATTGTTCAAAGAAGTTGTTGATTGATTCGATTTCTTTGTTTGAAATTGTTTCTGTTGTGAATAACATCTTGTTTACTCTCCTTGGTTATCTCTTATGTATATATAAAGTATTTATCTTTTTAAAAATTGCCTTTTTTGATGCATTTTGTGAAGTTTTGTAAAGTTGAGTTTAGAAAAATGGGAAATTCTTAATAAATGTTTAAATTTTGTTATTGTCAGGCACTGCCTGACCAACTTTAGAAGCTTATAAAATATTTAAAACAATTTTCCACTTTCCATTTTCCATTATCCATTATCCATTGATTAAACCTTATTCCCCTCAAAAAGAAAGGAGCTATCATGCAGAAAACTGCATTAATTTGTAATAATTTTTCAGGAATAAATCGCAGTTCTTCGGTTTATTCGTCTTCAGTAATTACAGCATCTGATATTCAGAATGTCGAATTGTTCGCAACTGAAATTAATTCAGGAGTCGGAATAAGAACGGCAAAAGGAAATGTCGCGGTTTGTGATTTAATTCCGGCAGATGAAAAAATAATCAATATTTTTGAAAGCGTACAAAAAAGCCAAACTTATTTCTTTATTCACACAGAAAACAAAACCGAAGGCAAAATTTACTTATATTCAAGGTTAGCAGGGACATTAACCGAAAAAGTCAACGGTTTGAAAGTTACGGGAGTTTCATCCGCAACAGATGTTTCGCAAGGTTGGTCTGATTTATGGGTGTTTTCGAATTCGGAAGATATGCTTTCAATTGAAATCGGTCATTACAGCGATTCAGGCGAGTTAGCCGAAGTTGTAAAAATGACACCAAAAGACGCGGACGGACGTTCAGTAAAAGGGCTTGGTATTGTCGTGTTTGCAGGGCGCTTGTGGGTGTTTAACCAACAAGTTTTGTGGTATTCGGTTCAAGAGGATATTTATGATTTTGCAACTTCAGATGCTCAAATTTCGACTTCTGCCGGCTATATCGAGTTTGTAAAAAACATCACCGCGATTTATCCGTATTTAGGAACATTGGCTGTATTTCATAATAATTCATCGTCATTAATTGCGACAGACGACGACAAGCACACTTTCTACAAGACTTTTGACTCTCCAGGGGGGTGCGCTTCTTACAATTCGCTTGTCTTCCACGGAACAGAATTGTATTTTTACGATAATACAAAGAAAGGGATTTTTAGCTTTAAACAAGTAATAAATGGTGATAAGACTCTCGGTGACAATATCGCGATTGATATCCAAGAAGAATTGTTTGATATTCCGACTTCTCAACTTAAAAATATTCGTACTTTGTCTGTAGTAACTTCTGATAGGAACGAAGTTTGGATGCTTATTCCGAGCGAAGATGAAAATTATTCAACAATAGTTATTTATGATTATTTAAGAAAAACTTGGGTTAAGAGAAAATCTCAAAAGGTTAATTGTTTTGCAACAGTTGGCGGAGTTTTGTATTCAGGCGGTAAAAAGATTTATGAGGAGTATTCGTCAAATACGTTTGACGGCGAGTTTATTAAATCGTTCTACAAATGCACGCCTCTTAATTTGGGTTACGAAAATTCGTTCAAAATTCTTGCTTATCCTCCGAAAATTTCGTTGGATATGTATTATAACAACAGTTTTTATGTCGAATATACGAGAAATTATGATTCAATGACCGCAAAAACTCGTTATATCAAGGCAAAAACTTTAAAAAATTCACTTTATTTTGATATCGGACATTGGGACAACTCTTATTTTGCAATCAAAGATATTAATGCGATAAAAAAATTGCCGACTTCTTTTTTCAAAACTTTGCAAATGACGTTTTTGACAAAAGAACATGGCGATGATTTTTGCATCAGAAATATTGAGTTTGGAAAGATTAAGGTTAAGAGGTAAATTTGAATTAATGGAAAATTGAAAATGGAAAATTGTTTTAAGATTTTTGTTTATAAATTGCGATTGTTGGGTGTTTTTAGGAAGGAAAAATAATAGTTTAAAAAAAAACTGGATTCTTCAGCCTAATCGGCTTCAGAATGACGTAGCCTAAAACTATGAGCTGGGCGTCATTGTGAGGTTTGTTAAAACCGAAACAATCCAGCCTTTTATAAACTGTTTTTTAGTTGTTGTCAGGCAGTGCCTGACTTACTATTAAAAATTTTTAATAAATAAAATAATTGTTGCTATATAAACAAAAAAAGCTATAATAAAAATAATATTAAAAGAACTATCGTTAAGAATATCTTCATCTTTAATTCTAATTTTTTTGTGAGTAAATAATTGTGTTATTAATATAATAGTTTCAATAATAATTGCGCATAAAGTGAAGAAATATGCTGTTAAAAAATGAAATACAATAAGCAAACCTGCACCAAAATAATAAGCATGAATTTCATTATTATTCGAAAGAGATTGGATTGGATGAATTAAATCTTCAATGCTTAAACAACATAAAAGTATAAAAAATGTAAATGTTGGCCAAATGCAGACGTGTATTGCGTGGAATTGTTTGAGATTTTTTATAAAGTTGTATGTTGTTTTAATTGGATTTTGCATAGAAATATTATAAATTATTTTAATGTTTTTTACAATAGAGCTAGTAGTTTTTAGTTTAAAAAGGTGGGAACTGCTTCTGTTTTTCCCACTCTACGTTCTTCAGAATGACATAGTCTAAAACTATAAACCGGGTGTCATTGTGAGGTTTGTTAAAACCGAAACAATCCAGCTTTTTATAAACTGTTTTTAGTTATTGTCAGGCAGTGCCTGACCTACTAATGAAAGGCAAGATATATTAGCATAATTAGTGCGATTATATAAACAATTAGTGCTATAAAAGATATAAAATTAAAAAATATGTTATCTATTATAAAATTCCATCTAATTACAATTTTTTTATGAATTAAAAATTGTATTATTAAAATCACAGCTTCTAATACTATTGCACTTATTGTCGAAAAAAAGGTGATAAAAAATGTAAAAATGGCAAGAAGGCAAAGTCCAAAGTAGTATGCAGGTACTTCGTCACAGTGATTCTTTGATGGAGTATAAAAAATCCAACAAAGAAATAAAAAATAGAAAAAAGTCGGCCAAATGCAGATGTGTATTGCGTGGAATTGTTTGAGATTTTTTATGAAGTTGTATGTTGTTTTAATTGGATTTTGCATAGAAATATTATAAATTATTTTAATGCTTTTTACAATAGAGCTTATGATTTTTAGTCTGAAAAGGTGGGAACTGCTTCTGTTTTTCCCACTCTACGTTCTTCAGAATGACGTAGTTTAAAACTATAAACCGGGCGTCATTGTGAGGTTTGTTAAAACCGAAACAATCCAGCCTTTTATAAACTGTTTTTTTAGTTATTGTCAGGCAGTGCCTGACCTACTTTATTGCGATAAAAGAAAAAAAAGTAAGTGTTCCCTTGCCCAAAGAACGACTAAGGTTCACAAAACCAAAGAAAAATAAATCGAAAGGAGTAAAAATGGGAAAACAATCTCAAACTACAAGCACAACATACGGAAACACAACAACTTCTAATCCGTATGCTACTGCAACAACAACAAACAACGGCACAGTTTCATATTTAAAAGATGGAACTGCGCTAAATTCTGTTTACAATTTTGTAAACAAGAACATTGATTCATTGCTTAATGAGTATTTGAATCCGAGTCTGAATTCAACGACAAATCAAGCAAAAATCAACTCTTACGTGAATTCTATGAACACGCAAACCAGACAAAATCTTGAGAACAACATCATTAATCCGCTTTCAAACAGAAATATGGTGCGCTCTTCTCAAGCAACAGATTTATACAAAAATTTGTCAAACTCAAATGTAAACGCATTTTCATCATTCTTGAACGAATTATTGGCAAATTCTCAAACCGAAACAGGAAATGTGTTGAGCAACCTTATGAATCAATATCAAAAGGGTTACAATGTTATTTCGGATATGCAAAAGCAGTCGCTTAATACAAGTAAAGGTAATGCTATGACGAGCACGAAGGTCGGTTCGGCTTCTAATGGAACAAATGTAGCGGGTAATATTGTGAATATGATTACTTCACTAGCGAGTCTATTTGGTCAAGACACTACTACGTTTTAATAGAGGACATCTTTATGGATAAAGAATACATTTACAAATATGCGCCGGCGCTTGTTATTTGTATTGCAATTTTATTTCAATACAACTTATTTGTTACGCCGGAACGATTAGAGCAAACGCATCGCGAAATCTTATCAGAGGTTTCGCAGGTGTACATTACAAAATCTGAATTCGGAAATATGAAAGAACAAATCATGGATATTAACAAAAAGGTGGATAAAATTTATGACACTTTAATTAATGAAAGGAGTTTAGATGGCACTAACTGAGATTGAATATGGTTCATTGGCTTCTTCTGAAGTTATGAATAATAATTTTGAGTATTTGGATAATAAAATTTCAGATGTTTCTGGAAATTTATCGTCTAATGTGGCTACAATTAATGCAAATATTGCAACTGTTAATTCTTCAATTTCTACAATGGGAGACAATTTAAATAAATCAATAGAAACCACATTTGAAAAAAGCAAGCAAATAATTGCAGATAATGCGCTTTTTGTAACAACATATAGAAACGGTACATCTTGGTGTCGCGAATATTTTTCCGACGCAGCTAAGACAAATCGTGTTTGGCTGGAACAAGGATTTTTTACACCAATAGAAGGTTGGGGAGATAATAATTGTAAGACTTATAATTTAGTAAAAGCATTTAAAGAAAATAATTATACGGTTGTCGTTTCTTCGACTTGCGGATTTGTTATGAATGGTGTCTCAAGCGGTAACGTTAACGTTGAATGGACTTCAACAACACAAATCGGTATCGGTAATGACGCCGGAAATACTTTTGGCGTTAGAGTTTATGCGTGCGGATATTAGGAGGAATTATGGCTTATAAATTAGATAAACCGTGTGACGAAAATAAATTGGCTGATTTTATTGTCAAATATAATCACACTCAAGGGTTAAGCATAGAAGAAACTTTAACAGCTTATTATGCTTTGGCAGAAAACGAAATTATGCAAGATGGAAAACCTGTTGTTGACCTCGATTATGAAAAGAAAAAGGTGGAAGCAAGAGAAAATCAATTTAAAAATGAATTCTTTCAGACTACTTTAGGTTGGATTAGGCGCAAGGTGAATATGAAAGACGGTTCTGTTAAGGATTTTTTATCGGATTTGTTGTTGCAAATTAAAGCTGGAATTGAGTTGGGACAAAAGGTTGAGATTATAACTTACAAACTACCTGATTTTTCAAGAAGTGCAGATGAGAGTTATATGCAAACTTTACAAGAAAAAAAGCTTGCAACAGCAGAATTTATAAAAGAGTGTTTGGCTAGAACTGTTGCAGATTTTAGTGGAGAGTAGGCTTATGGAAAATATAATTAATACAAAGAAAAATAGTGATAAAATTACAATAAAAGTTTCGCATGATGCCAGTTCTCAGTATGCAGAACTGGCAAAAAATTGGGCTACGAAAGTTGATAAAACTGTTGATGGGGTAGAGTATTCTGCAAAATATTATGCAAATCAAGTGAAAGCAGAGCTTCAAGGTGCACAAGATGTAATTAATTCAGCACAAGATTTGATTAACGGCATTGAAACTACAAAAACCGAAATAAGTGAGTTAAAAAATACTTCTATTGCTGATATTCAAAAAGAGAAAAATGTCGTTATAGAAGACATTAACAAAGAAGTTTTAAACAAACATGATGAGCTTAAAGGCGAAAAAGGTGACAAGGGTGACGCTTTTACTTACGCTGATTTTACACCTGAACAATTAAATGCGCTTAAAGGTGAGAAGGGCGAAAAAGGAGATAAAGGTGATGTCGGAATAGTCAATCTTGCAACCACAACATCTGCCGGTATTGTAAAACCTGATGGTACAACAATAAGAATAACAGAAGACGGTACGATTTCCAGTGTAGGTGGTGGAAGTTCTTCCGGCGGTGCTGTGTGGGGCGAAATTACCGGAACTTTAACTAAACAAACTGATTTAAAGACTGAATTCGCAAAATATGCCAAAAAAGGTTTAACAAATTGCACAGTGCCATATATTACGGATTTTTATTCTAATACCGGAGATGTGTATGGTGCAACTATAGAATATTCTAAAAATTTTATTGATTGTTGGGGTAATGCAAATGTGCCTGCAAATCCGGCTAATGCAAGTGGCGTTTCATATATTTCTTTTGGTTCTGCATTCAAAGATGCTACTGATTATGCATTTGAAGAACCATTAGCAATACAAATCACACCACGTTTAGTAAATTCTTCGGACTCAATTCCGACAAACCCTTTAGTATTAATAACTGAAGTGGATAATATGGGATTTAGTGTGAAAAACTTGTCTGGTCAAGATTTGATTATATCGTGGCGTGCTACCGGCATGATGCAGTAAAGGAGATATTATGAGTTTAGTTATAAATAATAATGGTACAATAACTCTTTATCAAGGGGATAGTGGCAATATAGTTGTATCAGGTTTAGATGATAGTAAAAATTATACTGTTTATTTTGCAATTCTTGATGAAAAAGGAAATTTGGTAGGAAATGAATTGCAAACAACAACAAATAAAAGTGATTTTGTAGTCTTTTCTTTGACTTCTGATTTTACAGATTTATTGAAAGTTTCAAAAGGTAAGCCATTTGCGCTTTATAGCTATGGAATAAAGGTTTGTGATATTGAAACTAAAACAGAAGATACTTTAATTGTAGAAAATGGTGATTATGGGGACAAAAATTTAATTATAGTTTATCCTCGAAAGGTTATAGGTATTTAATTTGAAAGAATGGTATTCAAACAAAGATGTGGGGGTGTTTTTTGATGATATACCGCATGTGGGAATAAGGTATTTTGTTCCAAATATGAGTGAAGAGGACAAAAAATCAATCGAAAAATACCCCTTTGTTAATAAAAAAGCCTTGAAGGTGCGCCTTGCGGATTATAAAAAATATAAGACATATAATTTTGAAATTCCAAAGGGTTATTGCTATGACGGAGCTTCCATTCCTAAATTGTTTTGGCGTGTTATCGGTTCTAATACCGATAACCGCTTTTTAGTAGCGGCGTTAATTCATGATGTGTTGTGTGAAAATCATAATTATATAGATAATGATAAAAAATTTTCTACCGAGGTTTTTAATGCTTTATTAGAAGCGAGTCAAGTAAACGCGTTTAAACGATTTTGGATGAAACATTCGGTAAATATTTTTCAAACATTTTGCGGATGGAGGAATTAGGGATGGTTAAATATAAATTATTAGATAAGCAAAAAGAGTTTATAGAAATTCCTCATTCTGAATCGTTAGACGTTGCGATTTATCAAGGCGGTTACGGTAGTGGAAAAACTTGGTGCGGTTCACTTTTAGGAATTTTGTTAGCTAAAAAATATCCGGGGTCACGAGGTTTAGTCGGTGCAAAAGAATATGAACTTGTTAGAAAGACTACGCTTGTTTCTTATCTTGACCATTTGGAAAACTTTGGTTACATACAGGACAAGGATTACACATATAATAAAATTGATAAGATGATAAAGTTTTCAAATGGTTCGGAAATTTTGTTTTCTGCCTTAGAAGATCCTGAACGCTTTAAGTCTTTAAACTTGCATTGGGCAGAAATCGAAGAAGCTTCGCAGATTACAGATTCTTCTTTTAAACAACTCATTGGGCGTTTAAGAAATACTTATAGAGGAAAAAACTGGGTTGATTTTCGTTATCGCTTATTTGGGCATACAAACCCGCAAGCAGACAAAGGTTGGATTTGGCAGAGGTTTGTTGAACATTCAAAAGAAAATTATCGCCTAATTATTGCGCCAACTACGAATAACATTTATTTACCGCCACATTTCATCCAATCAATGAAAGATAGTTTTGATGAAGAATATTATAAAATTAACGTGTTGGGTGAATTTGGTGATTATTCTTCCGGTCTTGTTGTGAAAGGATTTGATGAAGGAAATAAGCTTAAGCTTCGGTATAATCCAAATTTACCATTGCATTTAACTTGCGACTTTAACGTTGATCCGATGTGTTGGGCATTGGCGCATAAGGATGATGAAAATGTTTACTTCTTTGATGAAATCGTTATTGAAAACACTTCAACTCAACAGTGTATCAATGAGTTTATTAGAAGATATCCAAATCATAAATCATCTATAATTATTAATGGTGATGCTTCGGGAGATAATAGAAGTACGCAGAGCGAATATACGAATTATGCAATCATAAAAAATAGTTTACTTGAATATGGTTACAAAGATGTTAAATTCAGGTTAAGAGATTATAACCCGCCGATTATGAACAGAATTTCTGCATTTAATGCTCGTGTTAAAAACTCAAAAGGCGAAAGACATTTGTTTATTGACTCAAGACGATGCAAGTGGATTTTGTACAACATATATAATTTGTCGTTTAAAGAAGGGACAAGTATTGTTGATGTTCCAACACATAATCAAATTAAATCTAATCGTGATTTTAAATTCTTAGAACATCCGTTTGACGCAATTAGTTATTTGGTTGAATATTATTGGAGACTTAGATAGTTTTTGGACAAAAGCTTAGCTTTACTACACAAAATTTCATATTTACAAAGCTTGTATTAGTGAGCACTAAAAACAAAGGAGTAATTATGGAATTTGTAGAACCAATCAGAGAAAAAGAAAAAATCGTTTTAGTAAAATCGTGCTTCCGCAAGAGGCGCGATTTTTTATTATTTTTAATGGGAATAAATAGCGGACTCAGAATTTCTGACATTTTAAGATTGAAAGTTGGTGATGTTGCCAACAAAGAATACATTGAAATAATTGAACAAAAAACAGGTAAGCGCAAAAAATTTCCGATTACTTATGCTATTAGAGAAGATTTTAACGAATATGTACTAAATAGAGATGCGCAAGAGTGGTTATTCAAAAGTCAACGCGGCAATTGTCATATTACACGCATACAAGCTTATCGTATAATTAAACGAGCTTGTGCAAAAGCAGGCATTCTTGTAAATACAGGGACGCACACTCTTCGTAAAACTTTTGGTTATCATTTTTATCAAGAAAAGAAAGACATTGCTTTGCTTCAATATTTATTTAATCATTCAAATCCAAGCATAACTCTGAGGTATATTGGTATTAACCAAGATATGGTAGATGCAAGCTTGAAGGATTTTTATTTGTAAACAGTCGGCGCGGACTAAAAGTCCGCGCCGACTGTTTTTGTTTATATCATTAAAATAGTTATTAAAAAGCTGGATTGTTTCGGTTCTAACGAACCTCACAATGACGTCCAACTAGTAGTTTCACGCCATGTCATTGCTACTCGGATGGAGGCTTATTGCCACCTACTTATTCGCATCCAACATTTGTTTAATACCATCAACCGAACTCAATATTCCTGTTGCTTCGTAAGGCATATAAACAACTTTGTTATTTTGACCGCTTGTGATTGATTGCATTGTTTCTAAATACTTCATCGCAATCAAATATTTATCAGGTTGACCTTTGTCTGCCAAAGCGTTGATAATTCTTTGGATAGCTTCTTTTTCACCGTCAGCTTCTAAGATTCTGGCTTGTGCAACACCTTCTGCTCTAAGAATATTTGCTTTCTTTTCACCCTCAGCTCTATTGATTGCAGCTTCTTTTTCACCTTCTGCTTTTAAAACTGCGGACTTTTTCAAACCTTCTGCTTCAAGAATAGCTGCACGTCTGTCTCTTTCAGCTTTCATTTGTTTTTCCATTGCAGATTGAATATCAGTAGGTGGAATGATGTCTTGCAATTCAACTCTGTTGACTTTAACGCCCCATTTGTTTGTAGCGTCATCCAAAATTGCTCTAAGTTCGTGGTTAATTTTGTCTCTAGAAACCAAACTTTCGTCCAAATCAAGTTGTCCAACTAAGTTTCTTAAGTTAGTTTGAGTTAATTTTTCAATCGCATCCGGTAAATTTTGGATTTCATAAACTGCTGATTTTGGGTCAACAATTTGAAAATACAAAAGCGCGTTAATGCTAATTGAAACGTTATCTTTTGTAATTACGTTTTGACGTGGAAAATCATAAACGGCTTCTCTTAAGTCAATCTTGGTTCTCTTTTGAATTACAGAATAGCTTGAACCGTCAAATCCTTTTTGTGTAACTTTCCAATCAATCGCACGAGGTGCTTCGATTACCGGAATTATGAAATTGAAACCGGATTGTAAAACTCTGTCGAATTTACCCAATCTTTCAATGATAACTACCTCTGCTTGTTGCACGATAACTACGCCTTTTGCAACAAAAATAAGCGCAAGTGCAATCAAAAATAATGATAATGAAATCATACTTTTTCTCTCCTAAATTTTTGTAACGTACATTATTAAACTATCGTTTTTGTTAATTTTAACTTCGCTTCCTGTCGGAATCAATTCTCCGCTTTCGCTTCTTGCTTCCCAGCGTTCACCATAAATTGTGATTACGCCTTTTTCTGCTGTTACATCTTCTGTAACTTTAGCGGTTTTGCCGATGTATTTGCCCTCAATACCTGTTTCTGTGTCTTTAGAATCGCGTCTTAGAAGAATAGGTCTCAAAAACACAAATGACAGGAATGATAGCAAGAAAAATACAAGTACAAGTGCAAATTTATTTAGCGTAATTAGCGAAATGCCGGCTGTAATAAAAGCTGCAAGCGCAAAGTTTAAGAAAAACATACTTGGTGTGAAAATTTCAAGTATTACGAACGCAATACCCACCACACATAAAAATTGCCAGATTAACAAAATAAACTCTCCTAAATAAATTTTGTTGGGGTGAAACCCCAACCTACATTTGATTTTAATAAGACCCTCTCCCGTTTGCGAAATCCTGTCTTGAGATAGGATGCCATAGGTGGGAGAGGGTGTTATACCCTTATTCTTCAATCAATGAATTAATTTCAGCCACCATTTCATCAGCATTAAAGCCGTGAACTTTAGCGCCTGCTTCTAAGTTTTCAAAATGAGCAGCCGCGCAACCGATACAGCCCATACCATATTTTTGGAATACAGCAACTGCTTCAGGATGTTGTTGCACGATTTCCATAATTCCCATTTCTTTAGTAATTTTTGCCATTTTTCTAACCTTTCTATTGACTTATAAAAACAAATTCTTAAATGAATATAGTGATTATAACATAATTTGGAAAGGAATTAAATATGCAATTTATCAAAAATTTTTTCAAACACGACTCTGTAATCGGCTTATGTGGAGTTAAAAAGAAAACAGAATATGTTTACATTGAAGTTCCAAAAAGTTACAAAAAAACTTTCTTGCCAAATACAGAAAATAATTATTTGTTAATTTAAAAACGATAAGACCTCGCTCATTACAAAGCGGGGTCTTTTGTTTGAGGGGAGAATGATACTTAATCCAGCAGCGCTTCCAAGATTGCTGCATTTTTGCCGGCCATAGTATTAGCTTTTACTCTGCTTTTATACATATAGCTTCTTAAAGCTTCTCTAATCAATTCTGAACGAGTGCGGTTTTCACCTTCTGCTACTTGATCGATTCTGTCTAAAAATTCTTCGGGCATTGAAATAAGAACTCTTGCCATTTATTTCTCCTTTTCTTTTTTTGCTATGTAATGACTTTAGATATCCTGTATATATATAAAGTTCATAGCTATTTGAAAATTGCCTTTTTTTATTCAAATATTAAGTTTTGTAAAAAGAAAATTTAATAATTACTCCTCAAATTCAGCAATATCGCGAGAAAGTTTGTTTAAAACATTTTCTATAGAGTCTTTATTTAATAAAACAGATTGAACGCCTGAGTTTACAAGTGTATTAATCTCTTTTTGTCCGCGTTTTTGTTTAAGTTGCGGAGTGATTTTATTAATTTGTCTTGCGCTTATAGAACGCGCTTTAGCTTCTAATGTAGAATCATCATTGTAAAAATTATCTTTTAATGCGTTAGAATTTGTTGCAATAACGTTTGTCATTTTTGCAAGTTCTAATTGATTTTGTTCGTTTGTTAAGTATAAACAAAAATCCAACGCCTCTTTTTTATGTTTTGCTCTAAGAGGGATAACAAAATTCATCACTGAAAAATCATTTTGACCAACAGGGCCTTTAATTTGTTCGGTTACATCGGTTTGTTCATAAATTGATGGTGCGTTTTCTTTAATCATTGTCAAGAAATTTGCGCCACCTTGATAAAACACGATTTTTCCTGCCATGTATTGCTCTAACGCTTCTCTATGAGTAAACGTGATGCTTTCTGGCGGAATTAAGTTTTTTTGATAAAGAGTTTTAAACATTTCAAAAACTTTTTGCGCTTGCGGATAGTCTTCGGCGTCAGCTATTCCGTATTTGTTCAAGATTTTAACCATTGTATCATTTTCCGTAATAGTAGGAAGATAAGCATAAGCGCCGGTGTTTTCTTTAATTTTTTCTGAAATTGCAGAAAGTTCTTTGTATGTTTTAGGTAGTCTTATAATTCCTGATTGCTGGAATAAATCCTTGTTATAGATTGTAATTGCGCTTGTTGCGTACCAAGGAATTGAATAAAGTTTGTCGTTGTATTTTAATGCTTTGATGATTTCGGGGTTAAAATCAGAAACCGCTGTTTCGTCGATTTCTTCAAGCGTTCCTTTTTGTGCCAAAAGTGCTGAAAAATCAGGGTTAAGGTTAATTAAATCAGGCGGATTGTCTGTCATAACAGCAGCCAAAGTTCTTTTTTCGCCTTCTGAAAATGGTACATCAACCCATTTAATTTGGATGTTTGGATGGTTTTGTTCGTATGAGCGAATTATTTTATACATATAATCCGAAAAATCGCCCATCTGAAGCGTCCAAAGTGTTACGACTTTTTGCTCGTTCTCTTTATGAATAGAGCAGGCGGTTAAGCCGAGAATTGATAGTGTTATTATTAGTAGTGCGAAAAGTTTTTTCATTGTGTTTGTTTAAGTCAATAGGTGAATAAGTGAATAGGTGAATAAGTTCGTATTAGTTATTTTCCATAATGAACTTTACTGATATTGAAAATATTTAAAACAACTTTCCACTTTCAACTTTCAACTGTTCACTTAAAAAGCCTTATTGCTTATTAGCCTTTCTAACTTTTAATCTCCGTATTCAAATTTAAATCAATATATTTAAACATATTCAACAAAATTCCGGGCGGAAAATTGTAAACATTGTTGCAAGGTGTGATTTTTAAGATTGAATTTGCGCTGTCGACGCTTGCAACTGTCGCCAAATATTTGTTTCTATTTACCGTGAAAATAATATATCCGTTTGTAGTCTGAATTTCGTCAACTGTAAATCTGTTTGCGGATAGTGATGCAAGAGTCAGATAAAAAAGTTTTTCTTTGTTTACTGCAAAAATCTTTGTGCAGTTCTGAAACATGATGTTTTGCGGAACTGTAATCGGCGGTGTAGGATTTGCTGGTCTCGGTTGTTCAACTGCAAACGCCGTTGGAATTAATAACAAAGCTAAAAATAGTATAACTTTTTTCATCTTTCCTCCTCGCTATGTTTAGTTTAGCAGATTTGAGATGAGTTGTACTCGTTTAACTAATGGAATTGTATCTTAAAAACTTTAACCTTCCATTAACTCATTATAGTTAATATTATGCTCTCTTGCATAATCAATAAATTTTGATTCTTCTTCGGTTACTCGTTTTGTGAACTTTAAAAGCTTGCCGGTGATGGGTTTGCGTCCGCTATTTTTACGTGCACCACCCCATTTCGCAATATTACGTTCTACTTCAGTGTTAATCTTATTTTGACGTTCTTTAGAAAGAGAATTGATTAAGTCATCGTTTGTTATTCTGTTCATTTAATAACTCCTTATATTTGCGAATGTTGGCTATTGCTTGTTTTATATAACGTTTTGGCGCTTTTTGCGTCTTTTTTAATGTAATAAACCCTATTATAATTATTCTTTTGCGGTCTTTATCATATTGAAAATACGCTCTTACACCTTTTGGTTTGATTTCAAACAAGTTATCACCCAAGTCATTGATGTTTTTATACTTTTTGCCAAGTATTTCAAAAGATTTTACTGCACTCAATATTTTATCTTGATTGCCAATGTCAAGGGCTTGAAACTGTTCTAGAGCTTCAGACGTGTACTCTGCATTGAAAAGTTTTTCGTAATTCATTCTGATTTTATTATAGCATGATTTTGCAACATTTTCAAGTTCTTTAAGCTTATATAATGATATTGGCAATTATTAACTCATACATAAACAGTATTAATTATTGAGAAAATATGATATAATTGATTTCAAGAGGGAAAATGGAAGAAATTTTTGAAGTTGAGAAACTAAATTGTATTAGAAATGAAATGACACACCTGTGGGGGACGGCTTGCGCTACATTGGGTGGTTCTGCACTTTTATTTGTATCGTCGAATGCGAATAACTTATATTATTTGATAGGCACATTAGGTGTTGTAATAGCTTTAGTTATGGCAAATTCGTATTTTGTAAGACGAAACGAAATAATGAAAATTTTAAAGAAAATGGAGAGTAGAAAATGAATATTCAAACATTATCTCATATAACTGCAATTATAAGTATAATAGTCTTTTTTGGATTTTGTGCTTATAAATACACAAAACAAAATCACGATTACAAGTGGTAGAATCAATTTTCAATAGGTGATGTTTAGGGCGCATTGAAAATGTAGGTTGGGGTTTCACCCCAACAAAAACTAAAGAAGGTTGAACACCTCACCCGCAAGGGATGTGGGGAATGTAGACACCTCACCCTAACCCTCTCCTGTAAGGCGAGGGAATGACCAAGGTTTGTAGAATTGATGTGAAAAAATAAAATTTAATATGAACTTATTCACCTATTCACTCATTCACTTATTCACTTGAAAAATACGGAGCGGTTCCCACCGAAAAATCAAACGGAGAAAGTACATGTTACAAGAAGCAACAAGAGCAATAAATTCAGCATTCAACAACAGTTTTATAAAAAAATTGAGTCAATATCTTCATGATTGTGTTCGTGAAGAAGTTAAGAGTTCAACTTTCAGAAACTTAAAGGCTGATAAAGACAACAAATGGATATTTCTTGATGGTGAAGATACTTTATTTACGCAAGGGCTTGAGCATTTGCGCTTAGAAGGTTCTGATTCTAAATTAACAGAACTTATGATTCAATCCGAAACAAGCCAAAAGGATAAATATTTAATTTACGGCTATTTGTTTTTGGTTGGTAAGTCTAAAACCGGAAAACGTAACGAATTTTTGACTCCGCTTTTGTATGCGCCTTGCAAGCTTGAACGTAACGGTGTAAACATCAATTGTATGTTGACTGATGAGTTTTTGTCGCTTAATACAGGTGCTTTGACTGCCTTGATGAAAAAATCCGATGATGAAGATGAAACAGAACAGCTTTTAGAAGGTTTGCTTGATGTAGTGCCGACTGTTCCTATTACACAAGAAAAAATGGATATTTTCTTAACAACTTTGAAGTCGATTGTTCCTGATATTGACGTGTCTTTGAATCCTGAAAACATAGTTAAAGAAGATAATATTGCAAAAGATTTTTATAATGAAAAAATTAATTCTGAAAATCTTGATGAAATAATTGAAGAAGAAGATAATAATAAAAAATCACAAATAAAACTTGATAAGATTAGTTTGACTAAGCAGTGCGCAATTATTTTGACAAAGCGTCCGTCAGTTACGGCAGGTGTTTTGCACGAACTTACTCAAATTGCTGAAAAACCTAGTGGTGTTTATCGCGAAACTGTTTTGAATTTGATTAATGAGGAGTATACTCAATCAAAACCTACAGATACACAACAAAAAACACTTGCAGACTTTTTCCCTGTGACACCTTTGTCTTTATCAGACGCGCAATTGAATGTTGTTAAAAATGTTGAGAACGCTAAATTAGTGTCAGTTTTTGGGCCTCCGGGGACCGGTAAATCTCAAACTATTGTAAACCTTGCGGCGCATTTGATTGCTAACGGCAAAACTGTTCTTGTGGCTTCAAGAATGGATAAGGCTGTTGACGTTGTGGCTGAACGTTTGAACGATTTAGGCGCACCATTTTTAGCCTTGAGAGCCGGACGTTTGAATTATCAAAGAGAATTGAGTATGCAACTTCAAGATTTACTTGCAAATAAAGTGGATTTAGATGAAGGTACTGAAAGTTCTATCCTTTGTGATGTTTCAGATATGGAAAAACTTCTGAAAACAATTGCTGATATGGAAAAGAAATCAGAACGTATAATTAAATTGGAAAATGAATGGACGAATTTGGATAATGAAATTGCTTTAGAAAAACCAATGCACTCAAATCCGCAATTCATTAAAAGTATTTTAAAAGAAGATGAGATTAAGCTTGTTGAAAATTGTATAAATTCTTTAAGTCAAAATCT